>NZ_PNDT01000041.1:0-133293 GCF_005886375.1 Pseudoalteromonas sp. S1727 | reverse complement strand
ACCCGCGCTTTTAAAGGTGAAACCACCAATCAAGCGGTCACAAGGTTCACTCTTTCAAGATACGTCTTACGCCTACCACATTCTATACATTCACGAACGATGTAATACCATTGTGCATAAGCATTTAGTCAATTTGATCCATTCTCGATTACACATTTTCTTCACTCGCTCTGACACTGGATCTCTGCCAAGCTGCCTTGGTTGGATGAGAATCATAGTAAGAAAGACCAATACACAAACTTGAATTTCTAATTAATGAAAATTTATCTTTCGATTTGACTCTATTATGAGTTTGAATCTTTATTTTTATTCTTTCTAACTGGTTTCTTATCGAAAATAAAGAAATAGGAACAAAACACTGCCGCTGTAGCTAATATAATTTCTAACATAAAATAACCCTCTGTTTTTTGTATTGTAAATGTTTATTATATGGTCATATACAAACAATTCATTTCCTAAAACCACGCAGATTTAGGAAAAGCGAACAATGATTCCAAAGAAGACAATACTGCTTAGTATATAAATACTATTAAACAATTAACGTAAATAGAGCACTAAAATTTGCTTAAACTCGAGCCTATCCCATTCTTACTTAGTTGTAAAACCTATGGTCACTGGGGCTTGGTTTTAGTTATGCAATTAATAGTAAAGCTGGCAACTAAACTAATAATTTACCTATCTTCGAGAAAACGATAGACTTTACTTATTGTTATTTATAAAAATTATTGACCTCTTGCGCTATATATATTTGTTTTTATTGTTGAGCTACATTTTGCCACTATCTGTATCTGCTCAAAACTCACCACAGAGTGCTCAGCTCTCAGCAGTTAAATCTGTTCTTATCCAACCTTTGACTGACAAGCAACGGCAATTGCTTAAATTTAAGCTCGAACCAGCACAAAACTGGCGATTTAGTTATTTTAATGAAACCGTATTTAATTCAAAGATGGTAGTTTTAGAAGCTGGCAACAAAGCTAACCCACCATTACTGTTAGTACATGGGCTCGGTGAGCTTGCGATGCAAGATTGGTTCTCGGTGATCCCGACACTTGCCGAGAATTATTATGTAATTGCTGTAGACCTACCAGGCTTTGGTAATTCAGAGTCACCACAAGGGCGTTATTCACCTCATAATTATGCTGCAGTTTTGGCTCAAGTTGTTGAGCTTTATAGCGCGCGACCAGTTACTGTGGTTGGTCATTCTATGGGCGCTGCAGTAAGTTTGTCTTTTGCTGGTTTATATCCACAACCACTTAATAAGTTAGTGCTTGTTGATGCTGCTGGAGTGTTGCAAAAGGTTGCTTTTTTAAAGCCGATCACGAATATCGTTATTGAAGATTCGTGGCTGCCAAAATTTGTACGTACTAAGCTTGCACAACTCAATGACTTTACTACAGGCTTAATTGAGTTGGGGGCAATTGACTCTTACTTTAGTGATTTACTGCAGCGCAGCGATAGTGCTTGGAATGCATTAATGGGAGAGCAACCAAACGTGAATGCAGCGCTGAGTTTAGTAGAGCAAGACTATAGCAACATTGTTGCAAACTTAAATACCCAAACGTACATCATCTGGGGTGAGCGAGATAACATCGCGCCGCTTAGAACAGCGAAGGTGTTGCAGCACCGACTAGCCAACAGTGAGCTGATGACAATAGCACAAGCCGGTCACGTACCAATGAAAAGCGCAACAGCTGAGTTTTTAGCATTACTTAAACATGCCCTTGAAACGCCAGTAGTGGCTCGTAAAGAACAACCACATGAAGTGGTAATGCAATCACACTTAAGCTGTAAAGATCGACACAGTCAAACGTTCTCTGGACACTATAAAAAAGTGCTTATATCGGGCTGTAATAATATTTTACTCAAAGATATGACTGCACAATCAATAGCGATCACTGATTCACTAGTGCGCTTGGAAAATATAACCATCACTGCTAGTGAACTTGGATTAGAAATTGTTGATTCCGTAGTAGAAGCAACCAATGTAACTATTAATGCGCGAAATGGCGTAGAGCTTGTGGGCGCCCGTTTTGATGGCGCAGGTGTGGAAATAAACGCAACTGCATTGGCAATGATGGTAAATACGCAAAGTAATATCATTTTTTCATTAAGTAAAATTACGAGTCCTCATTTTCAAGGAAATGTTCATCAAGCATTTGAACTTCAAAATAGGAGCGTAGATGAGTACCTTCAACAAGCTAACTAAAATTGCTGTATTTGTAGGTTTAAGCATTGCTTTAATTGGCTGTCGCTCAACCAAAACAGAGCAACAGCAGTACCATGAGCTTCAAGATGGTATTTTTTATGGTGCTTATTATGGTGTATCTACTGTAAGCGTTGATACTCTAGCTTACACCTACAACACTGTGCAGGAGTTAAATGAAAGCGAAAATGAACTGCTTGAAAGTATTGATCCTGCTATAACTCATGCCACGTTAAGTTTTCTTATCGGCTTGGGAGTCAGTGCTGATTTTGCCGTTGCAGAAAGTGATTTAGCCTATAAAAAAGCAGATAATCCCAGAACTAAATATTTAGCCTACTCGGCGCAGTCGCTGGCATTTTATAGTCAAGGCTGGCGTGGTTTAGCAAAACAACGAGCTGATTTAATTAAGCATGATCCCATGTTTGCAGCTGTGAAGACTAGTTACCCAAAAGATCAACTAATAGCCTATTTGATTTTAGGGAGCAGTGCAGTGCATAACGGCGATTTAACTACAGCGAATGAAATGTTTACTATTATTGGTGAGCAGATTGATAAGCCGTGGCTACCGTCGGTGGCCAAAGCGGTAACGTTTGCGTTTAACGGCTCATTTTTTAATGCTGTTGATATGTTGCAGGTGTTACTCACAGACCCAAGTTTAACGCAGTATGAGCGTGCAAAATTGGCTGAACTTGAAGTCATCGCACAAAGCAGCTTATCGACAACACGAAAACAACAGGCTATGGCTAATCTTGCTGATAACTTTGTGTTTGAAAAAATAAAAAGCGGTAGTAGTGACTTATATCAGCAATATTTAACTGATTTACAAAGCTATGCTAAAGGTATTATTTAGCTAGTGGTTGCCGCAGGTGTTACTGGCGAACATTGGAATCATACTGAGCAAACTCGCGAATACGCCAATCGCAAGTATAGTAGAATGAAAAAATCTCAGCTCCAGCTTATTACTCATGTAACAGCGGGGTCTGAGATGTTTCTTTATGTTTAAAACCTCAACAAATTAAAATAGCAGGCTGAAGTTTAGGCGCAATGTGCGCGGCTCAATCGGGTGAAAGTGATTATCTTCAACCCCATCTGCAGGCTCACCAGCTAAGCGTGATGCATAGAAGTAGTCAATGTCGTGATCAGTACTATCAAATATATTTAGTATCTCAAGGCCGACTTTCCAATGCGTTTGTTGATAACTTACTAAACCATTTACCACGGTAAGTGGCTCTGAGCGTTTGTCGCCATCACTACTAAGTATGCGCTTACCAATATGACGGACACGTAATGAAGACTGCCATTGCTGCGTTATGTGCCAATTAATGCCAGTGCTGGCGACGACAGGCACCGCGCCCTCAATTCTATCGTCACTTGAATCGATATCTAAACGAGAGTGAGTGAATGAGGCTTCAGCGTCTAAGCTCAAGGCATCATTAAGCCAATAATAAGCACTGAGTTCTAAACCGTAGCGTTTTGATGCATCACTGGCTTCGGTATTACCCGCATCACCGACAAAAAGTAATTCAGAATCTAAACTCAGCCACCACAGTGCTGCTGATAAATTAAATTGTTGTTGATCAAAGTAGCGCAGACCCAATTCCGCCCCATTGCTTTGTACCAGTAAATCAACTTTTTCTGCGGGGGCTAGGGTAACCGGATCTTGGCGGATCGTGGCTCCTCGCACATCATTTGAATGATATGATTGCCCCCAATTAACATACCCGGCTAGATTGTCGTTGAACAGATAGTTTAAGCTGGCTTTAAAGCTTACCAAGTCATCATCAGCACTACCTGAATTAACACGGTTATTGCTATCAACATCAGCGTCAAAGTAATCGTAACGTACCCCAAGCGAGGCTTCCAGCGCTTGGCTCAAACTCATTTTTGACTGCCAATAGGCTGAGTAGCTGGCTTCGTTTACTACATCTTCACGCACAGTACTTAAACGTTGGCGTTGTTTGGTATTGTATAAGCCTACTTGATCAATATCATCACGGCGGTATTCAACCCCTAAGGTATGTTGAATTGGCATTTGTGCGAGGGTGTCAACAAATTGATAGCTCAGTGCGCCACCGCTAATTGTGCGGCTATCGACTTGTTGAAATTGATCGCCATTAACCGGATCATTTAAAAAGTAAGAAAAGTTAGAAAACAAGTCCATGTCATAATTGATCACATAAGCATTGGCATTAATATGCTGACCTTGCCAATTAGCCGATAAACTATAACGACTAGAGCTGCCGCCTACGGTGGTATCGAGTGAACCTAGCTCGCTGATAATACCTTGATCTACAGCACGCTGTGGAATTTGATCCGCGGAATTCCAGCTATTATCGTAGGCCATTGCTGTAACAGATAAGTCACCATCCCATGCTTTGCCGACATAACGGATCATGGCATTTTTTTTATCTACATCTTCATTGATATCTTGCCAAGGCCCGTCGTAACCTTGCCACTCACCGGCAATAATTATTTTACCGTTAGCAACACCAAGGGTGCCCAATGCCATTAATCGTTTATAGTTATCTTCACCAATACTGATGTCAAGTTGTTGGTGTTTAGGGTTATCTGCTAAGTTAAACTCAGCGCTACCAGCCGTTGAAAAGTCACCTTGGGCAGCCCCATAAGCGCCTTTTTGATAATCAATGGTTGCAATCGTTTCAGGAATAATAAAATTAAGATCGGTATAGCCTTGGCCGTGACCATGACTGCGCATATTTATAGGCATGCCATCAATACTCGTTGCAAAGTCGGTACCGTGGTCAAGATTAAAACCGCGAATAAAATATTGATTAGCTTTACCTGAACCACTGTGTTGAGTAACAGCCATCCCAGGAATAAGTTCTAACATTTCTGCACTGCGTAGCATTGCTCGGCTTTGTATTTCACCTTGGCCAATTATGCCGCTAGAGGCACTGATCGCATCGCCAATAAGGCCTGTTCGATGACCATAAACCGTAATTTCTTCTATATTAGCAAATACATGAGTTGAGCAGAGTAAGCTTCCTGAAAGAATTAAAAAGGTGCGCATAATCACTTCCTTATAATTTAGGTTAATGTTTTATTACATTGACTAATACGTTTTACGTGGTTTATTGGATGCAGATATTTGCTTGTGACGGAAAATATGTTATTTTTAATAAAATATTCCAAAAATAAAAACTTTAAGGAATTTAAGTTGATTTTAGCAAATCTAAAAAAAGCAGGGCTGAAACTAACTTGGCTGGGAACAGTGACACTCGTTGCGTGTCAAAGTCCGTCACAGCAGGAGCTGCCAAAAACACCTGAAGATCAACAAAGCCAATTTTATCAACAGGTGATGTTAGCCGCGCCAGTTTTACCCGCTGACCTTACAAATATGGTTATGCAGAATCATTATGTTGCGAATCGTATTGCCCGGGCTAAGTACAAAACGGCGAGTGAGGTTGATTACAGTAAAATTCACTGGCAGCAGCGCGTTGCCGCTGATTGGCAATATTTTGATATTCCAACAGCACAAGGTAAGTTGTTAATTATTGATTACCAACAACAGGGTGATCAATTAGCATATCGTTATTTAGCAAATGGCACCCAAGACGATTTATATGAACCTTGGAGCTCATCTAAAATTCAAGCATTTAGTGGCGCAATCGCAAAAGTTAGAGAAACTAATCCTGAATTAGGCGCACACGCTACAATTGGCACTAGTAATGTTGCTGATTTGATCACCAGTATTAATAGTTATGCACCTTTTGGTAGTGCAGATGGCAACTCGAATGCAATTGCCAGCTATTTTATTAATGTTGCTGGGCGCGAGTATTTAAGTAATTTATTTGCAGATAATTGGCTAAAACTCAATGATTCTCGCATTATGTTTAAAGGTGCGTATGCAGCAGATATTTTTACCCCTAGCACGTCTCGTTGGCAAAGTACTAACAGTGACGCTGTTGCTAGCGATATCACTTATTTTACTGTTAACAGTCATGATCCTGCTTATTTAGGATATCGCTGTACGGGGTGTGGTTTAACGGGCAATAAAGCAATGACAACCTTGGCACAAGCTGAATGGTTAAAACGCTTAGCGAGTCATACAAGAGAGCCATTAACTCAGCAACCTTTCATACAAGCACAAGACATTGATGTGCTGTTTAATGGCACCGGGCACACAGACAAAAGCGCAGTGGTGGGTGGTATGATGCAAGGGATCAGCCAAATGATCACCCAGTCATTAGCGCAAGCATTAGCGCCGAATGATCCTCGTCCAGCAAAACAAATTTTGGATGAGTTAACCCAAGGACAATGGCGTGTATGGCAAAAAATAGGTTGGGGGCCGAGCGAAACTCGCTCAGCTACCGAAACTGTCATGTTAGCTCATGTTTACTTGCCGTTTATTCAAGGCGGGCGAGAATTCACCTTAGCGGCACAAAATAGTGTGCCTGGAGCAAGTGAAGCTAACTTAGCTGCGACAGGGTTACAAATGCAAGCTAACTTTACTCGTGCATTTACACAATTACTAATGCCACAAGATCAATAAACGCAACAGCGCACAATTTATAAAGCAAATTGATAACAGAGGAACACCCGAATGCGACAAACACTTATCGCCCTGAGTATTTCATTAGCTAGTATTGTTTCAGTGGCTCCCGATGTGGCTGCGGCTAATACGTGGCAATCAGATGTTATTGGGGTGACTCAATCACAGCTAACGCCGCAACATTGGCTTAGCCAAGTGACAGATGAAACTTTGATGAGCACAGCACAAATTGCGGCGTTTAATAAGCACCTCATTGCAGAAAATGAATATATTGTTGATCCGTTAGAGTTTGTCTCACAGTTGAGCAAAAAGCAGTTAAAGGCGCATATTTTAAGCATCAGCGAAGTACCAAAAAGTCCACGTTTTTACCCTAATGGTAGTCCGTTAACCGCTAAGCACTTTGCAAAATACCAAGCTAATTTGAATTTAGACGCATTAGCAAAGAACAATCAAGTTGCTTATGGCATGGTGGTCAAACGCTCTGTACTACGTACTTTTCCAACTTGGGATCGAGTACTAAACAGTGGTTTAGATAAAGATCTCGATCGCTTCCAAGAAAGCGGTTTATTCCCCGGCGACACAGTGGCTATTTTACATGAAAGTGCCGATAAAAAATGGCTACTCGTGCGTGCTTATAATTACTTAGCTTGGGCGCCAAAAGCGGATATCGCCATATCAGACAAACCCACGCTTAGTGAATTCAAAAATAACGATGATTTTTTATTGATAACCGGTGCTAAAGTGAATACCGCTTATGTGCCTGATGACAGTAGTACATCGCAAGTACAATTGGATATGGGCGTGCGTCTACCATTAGTACCTGCTGCACAGGTGCCAAACTTATTACACGGGCAAAATACTTACGCCAGCCATGTCGTACAACTGCCTACACGTAATGAACAGGGGCAGTTAGTGATCAAACCTGCGCTCATTAGTCGAAGCAGCGATGTTAATCTTGGTTATTTACCTTACACCCAACAGCACTTAGTAAAGCAAGGTTTTAAATTTTTAGGTGAACGCTATGGCTGGGGCCATGATTACAACGGCCGAGATTGCACTGGGTTTGTTGGCGAAATTTATAAAACGTTTGGTTTATTAATGCCGCGTAACTCTGGTCAACAAGGTAAAGGCGAGTACGGTATAAATTATCGCTTTGATAATAGCAACTCAGAGCAACAGAAACTTGCCATAGTAAATAAAATGCAGGTAGGCGATCTGATTTATATACCAGGACATGTGATGATGTATTTAGGTGAGCAAGACGGTCAGCCATACATTATCCATGATGTGAAAGGGCTTGGTTATAACAAACCTGATGGCAGCTTTTATTCAAGCTCGCTGAACGGCGTATCGGTAACACCTTTGTTGCCACTACGGTTATCGCAAACAAAGAGTTACTTAGACCGCACGTATAACATTAAGCGTATTCGCTAGGATCGAAACTATGAAAATTACCGCAATACGTTTTGCCAAACTCAAAGTGCCACTCGTTACGCCATTTAAAACAGCACTGCGAGAAGTCAGCTTTATTGAAGACTTAGTTGTGATCATTGAAACTGATAAAGGTGAAATTGGCTATGGTGCTGCAGCATCGACACCGGTAATCACGGGGGATACTCATCAAAGTATACTCAGTGTTATCAAACAGTTTATCGCACCAAAACTGCTTGGTATGGAAATTGAAAACCTCAATCAAATCTGCCAAGTGATCCAATCAAGTGTCGTGGCAAACTACAGCGCTAAAGCCGCCCTTGAGCTGGCCGTATATGATTTATGGGGCAAATTATATCAAGCACCACTGTATAAGTTGCTCGGTGGTGGTAGTCAAACACTGCGCACAGATATCACAATTAGTGTTGATAATATCGATAAAATGCTCAGTGATTGCGCTCTCGCAGTGGCGCAAGGCTTTGATATTTTAAAAGTAAAAATAGGTAATGATTTACAGCAAGATATCGAGCGAGTAAAAGCAATTTACCAAGGCTTTGGTCAACAAACACACATTCGTTTAGATGTAAATCAAGGCTGGAATGCTAAACAGACCGTATTTGCACTGCAGAAACTAGAAAGTCTTAATGTTGAATTAGAACTTGTTGAGCAACCAGTAAAAAGCGATGATTTTAAAGGTTTAAAATACATTACTGAACGCGTCAATACGCCAATCATGGCTGATGAAAGTGCGTTTTCGCCTAAGCAAGTTATTCAGTTATTAGAACAAAATGCCGTTGATATTATCAATATCAAGGTGATGAAAACGGGTGGCTTAAGTCGTGCTATCGAAATTGCCAATATTACTGCCCAGTATCAAGCTCAATGCATGATTGGCTGCATGCTAGAAGGCAGTATTGCCGTTGCGGGAGCTGCGCATTTAGCGTCAGCAAAAGCGCAGCAGATCAGTAAAATAGATTTAGATGGTCCAGCGTTGGGTCAGTATGATCCGGTGCAAGGTGGTGTTGAGTTTAATGGCCCTGCGATCACCTTAAGTGATGGCCCAGGTTTGGGTATAAACAGTATCGATACATTACAACCGATCAACGATGGAGTTTGGCCTTTATGAAAAAAATAATAATAGCAGTACTTGCTACAACGGCACTCAGTGGCTGCGTCAACAGTACAACAAGCACAACCACGACCGCTGAAACCACAACCGTGATCCCATCACAGACTCAACAACTCGTGGTAGTTGTTGCTGATGATTGGCAAGCGATTGGTGCAAAGTTATATCGGTTTGAGTGGGTTGCGGGTCAGTGGCAGCAACAAGAGCAAGGCCATGCTGTGGTGTTGGGGCGAACTGGTTTAGCGTGGGGAATTGGTTTGCACCCAACGCAAGCTGGTGTACAAAAACAAGAAGGTGATGGTAAGGCACCCGCCGGAGTTTTTGAGCTAGGCAGCGCATTTGGCTACTTAGATTCATTAGCGACTAATATGACCTACCAAGGCATGACCGCCGATGATTACTGTATTGATGTGAAAGGTTCACCTTTTTACAACCAGTTGGTTGATAAATCAGTGGTTGGAGAGGCTGCAGTAAAAGGCTCATCGGAGTGGATGCGCCGTGATATTTACAGCCAAGATAACCTCTATAAAAAAGGTTTAGTGGTTAAGCACAATAGTCAAAATATAGATGGTGCAGGTAGCTGTATTTTTATGCACTTATGGCGTGCAGAAAATAAACCAACCGCAGGCTGTACGGCAATGACAGAGCAAAATATGGATACTTTACTAGCATGGTTAGATGAGCAGAAGGCACCACTACTGGTGAGTTTGCCTGCCTCAGAATATCAACAAAAACAATTGCTTTGGAAGTTACCAACAATTAAATAATCCGGATGAAGCCAATTCATTAGGTGGCTTTATAAAGTAAAAAATAAAACTGTTTTCTTTTTACTGAATTAATGGAATAATATATTCCATTAAAAGGTTTGAAGTTGGGATAATAAATGAGTGCACAATATACTTTGTTAGATTGGCTCGTGTTCGCAAGCTACGGAGCAATTTTATTACTCAGTGGTTGGTGGTTTAATCGCAAGCGCGCTAACTCAAGTAAGGATTTCTTTTTAGGCGGTAACAGCATGCCGACGTGGATGGTTGCTATCTCTGTATTAGCGACATCACAATCCGCTGCCACGTTTATTGGCGGGCCTGACCAAGGTTATCAAGGTGACTTGTCGTATCTTGCGACGAACATTGGTGCATTTATCGCTGCGTTTATTGTGTCTATTTTTCTGATCCCTAAATTTTATCAGCAAAAGGTATATACAGTTTATGAGCTGCTCGAAAAACGCATTGGCCCTAAGGCAAAACGTCGCAGCGGCCTTATGTACTTATTTGGTCGTGTATTTGCCAGTGGGGCTCGCTTGTATATGGCCGCCATTGCTGTTGCGATGATTTTATATGGCAATATAAATGCTGATAGCGTCATTATTGCCACTTTACTGCTCGCGCTGGCAGGTTTGTTGTATACCGTATTTGGCGGTATTCGCAGTGTCATTTATTCAGATGTATTACAAAGTGTGGTGTATGTCAGTGCCGCAATCGCTGTAATTTGGTGTTTATTAACTCTTATCCCTGCCGATTTTTCGACAATTTTAGCAACGTTGAATGAGCCAAGCCCAGGTGCTGATTCCAAGCTGGCTATTTTTAAGTTTGATTTAGATTTTGGTCCTAGTGGCGTATTTAATATGGCGTCGGTATTAACCGGTTTTGTGTTACTTAATATTGCGGCTTTTGGTCTTGATCAAGATATGACACAACGTTTGCTTACTTGTAAAAGTGAGCGAGAAGGTAGTAAAGCATTACTGCTTTCTATTGTGATGGTGATCCCTGTGATGTTGGTGTTTATTTTTATTGGTTTATTACTGTACATCGTATATCAACAACCAGCATTAATGAACAGTGATGGCGCGCAAGTGGTGCAAGAGTTCAATGGTGAAAAAATCACTATCTTTATGTATTACGTACTTAATGAAGCACCGGCTGGAGTCAAAGGGTTAGTAAGCGTGGGCATTATAGCCGCAGCTATTTCAACTTTAAACTCAGGGTTAAGCTCTATGTCATCGGTTATTGTGCAAGATTTATATCGTCCGTATTTGGCGGCTAAAAATAAACACGTTGCAGACAATCATTTTGTTAAAGCCGGGCGCGTAGGCATGGCTGTTGTAAGTTTCGCATTAGCATTAATGGCCATTATTTGTTACTTCTGGCAGCAATACAGTGATATGCCACTGTTAAAATTTGCACTTAGTGTGATGGTATTTTCTTACAGTGGTTTATTAGGTGTGTACTTCACAACGTTATTTACAAATCGAGGCAGTGAAGGCTCAGTATTGGCGGCGTTAATTGTTGGCTTTATGGTGACGCTGTTAATGCAGCCTTATATGATTGATTGGCTATTACCAGAATCGTCACGGTTTTACTTAGGCTTTACGTGGCAGTTATGTATTGGTACTGCATTGTCGACCTTAGTATGCTGTTTGGGTAAAGCGCAATTAGCCCAGCGTGGTCAAACGCCAGTCGGAGCTGAACAAGCATGACTCTAGAATATATCCTCGCAATTGATGGCGGGGGCACCAAAACAGTCGCTAAGCTTATTCACTTGCCCAGCGGCCAAGAATATAGCGCGCATGCTGGTGAAGCCTCTATATATAATGACTTTAATGCCGCAATAAACAGTTTGCAGTATGTGATCAACACTGTATGCGAGCAAAGTGGTGCGCAACATAAGCAAATTTTAGCGGTAATGGGCTTGGCCGGTGGTTCATCGAAAAGCTTAGCTGAGCGGGTCACTGCTACTTTACAACTTGGCTGCGATATTGAATTTGCACAACTGATGATTGTCAGTGATGCAATTACGTCATTATATGGTGCTAACCTTGGTCAGCCAGTCGCGATGCTTGCTTTAGGCACCGGTGCTGTAGGCGCGAGATTAACAGCACAAGGTGACACTAAGTTAATTGGTGGCTGGGGATTTTTAGTTGACGATTTTGGCGGTGGGGCGCGGTTAGGGTTAAGTGCTGTTCAGCGCTTACTCGATGAAATAGACCGCTTTAATGAGCCGAAAAACCAGCTAACCAAACAGTTAAGTGAGCAAATTGGCCGTGATCGTGAGCATATTTCAGGCTGGTTATTAAACGCCAAAGCGGTGGATTATGCCCGCTTTAGTCCGCTTATTTTCGGTTTAAAAAATCAATGTGATCTTGCAGATGCCGTTCTTAATGAACATGCACGACAGGTAGAGCGATTAATTGAAAAGTGTCGTGGTGATAGCCAATTACCGGTCATTATTATCGGTGGCTTAGCAGATGTAACCATTGCGTTATTAGATGAACAAATACAGCAAAATTTATCTCCCCGTCGAGGGGATTCGTTAGTTGGTGCGGTGATTTTAGCCACCGACCGAGTTAAACAAATTGACCACAAAAGGATTACGCGATGAGCCCTGAGTATGTTTTTAACCAGCAGCGCGCGCTTTTAGAAGAACTGAATGGGATTGTGTCAGAAGGACAAAATCTAGATACCTTAGATATTGATTTACTCGATAGCACTGAGATATTAACTAAAATTAATAATGAAGATCAAAAGGTTGCAGAAGCCGTAAGATTAGTTATTCCTGAGATCGCAAAAGCGGTTGATCATATCGTGACTGCGTTTAAGCAAGGGGGTCGACTTATTTATATCGGTGCAGGTACCAGTGGTCGACTGGGGATCTTAGATGCCGTTGAGTGTGCACCTACTTATAGCGTGAGCGATCAACAAGTAATGGGTATTATTGCCGGCGGTGAAACAGCCTTTAAAAAAGCGGTAGAAGGCGCTGAAGATAGCTTAACGCTGGGTGTTGAAGATCTTAAGGCTATTAACCTGCAAGCAAAAGATGTTGTAGTAGGGATTGCAGCTAGCGGTCGTACGCCTTATGTACGAGCTGCGATTGATTATGCTAAATCCGTGGGGTGTACCACTGTGGGCGTGACCTGCAACCCAGACTCAGCGGTTATGAAGCTGCCTGATATCGGTATTTGCCCGGTCGTAGGTGCAGAGGCGGTAACAGGTTCTACGCGCATGAAATCCGGCACTGCGCAAAAGCTGGTTCTTAATATGCTTAGCACTGCCAGCATGATACGCACAGGTAAGGTTTATAAAAACTTGATGGTTGATGTAAATGCGAGTAATGAAAAGCTGCATGCCCGAGCAATTCGTATTGTTATGCAAGCAACCGATTGTACTCATCAACAAGGTGTTGATGCACTTGCACAAGCCAAGCAAAGTGCTAAGTTAGCTATTTTAATTATTTTAACTGGTAAAGATGCAGCCCAAGCTGAGCAAATGTTAAATCAAGCTGATGGCTTTTTACGTAAAGCGGTGGAACTTTAAATGTTGATCAGGATATTGGTTATTTTGCAGTGTTTGATGTTGAGTGCTTGTGCTCAGCAGAGCGCTGAAAAGAGTGCTTCAGTAGAGGCGACAATGACTGTTGGCGCCTTACAGTCCCCGCAGTACTTACCTCAACTTGAGGGCAAACGTGTTGGCTTAGTGGTTAATCAAACCTCGCAAGTAGACGGTATCCACATTGTTGATTTACTGCGTGATAAAGGCGTCAATGTAACGAAAATATTTGCTCCTGAACATGGTTTTCGTGGCGATCATGATGCCGGCGCTCATGTAAAAAGTACGGTTGATGCAAAAACCGGTATTGATGTGGTGTCTATTTATGGCAGCAATAAAAAGCCTGATGCAGCGGTATTAAGCGAACTAGATGTGATTATTTTTGATATCCAAGATGTTGGCGTACGCTTTTATACTTATATCAGCTCTATGCATTATATGATGGAAGCTGCAGCGCAAAACAACCTTGAGTTTATCGTGCTGGATCGACCAAACCCTAATATTGCTTATGTAGATGGCCCCGTTTTAGACTTAAAATTTCAGTCTTTCGTTGGTATGCATGAAATTCCTGTGCTACATGGCATGACGGTGGGCGAGCTGGCTAAAATGATTAAGGGCGAAGGCTGGATAGACCAAGCTCAAGCACTTAATTTAACTGTTGTGCCAGTAGCTAATTATAGCCGCGATATGGCATACAGCTTACCGGTCAAGCCAAGCCCTAACTTACCTAACGATCAATCAATTGCGCTTTATCCGTCATTGTGCTTTTTTGAAGCAACGCCAATTACCATTGGCCGTGGTACAGATTTTCCATTTCAAGTAGTAGGTTATTCGCCAACGCCGTTAGGGGAGTTTAGTTTTACTCCGCGTGCGATTAAAGGCGCGTCAATGAACCCAAAATTTAAAGGCGTTGCGGTGCAAGGCTTAGATTTACGTGATAGTGCAATTAAAGGGCTCGACTTAAGCTTATTTATTTCAGCCTACAAAACCTTAACAGAGCAACAGCAAACCTTCTTTGAGCGCGCAGGCTTTATGGATAAGCTCGCAGGGACTGACAAACTGCGTCTAGCTATCGAAGCCGGCCAAACAGAGCAGCAAATCAAACAAAGCTGGCAGCAAGAGTTAGCGCGTTTTAAACAGCAACGCGCGCCATATCTGTTATATCAATAAGGCTATTGATCATTCACTGAGTTTCAAAACGCAGCTTAGGCTGCGTTTTTTATTGCCTTGAAAAAAAGCTAACTGTATGGTTTAAGTATATAAACCAAAAGCTATGTAAACTGAAAGGAATATAACAATGACAAAAATAGCATGGTATAAAAAGCCTGAAATGATCGTTGCTCTGTCTGCATTGCTCATAAGTGTTGTGACAACAATAATAGGGCTCTACTCCACTATGATTGATCGCTCCTATGCAAGAGCATCGGTTTGGCCAAGAGTCGAAATTTATAGAAGCCATTCGATAGAAAAAGGGTATTTTAGCTACGGGGTTATGAATAACGGCACGGGACCGGCAATTATTAAATATGCCAAAGTTACTTACAAAGATAAACCTGTTAAAAAATGGTCTGACTTTATAACTGAGACTAGTTTAGTGCAATCTCACATTGGCACACGGATTCTGCCAAGCCAAGCGAATGTCAGTGTGGTTAACATTGCGAATAAAGCTTATGTAGCTGATATGCTAGAAATTGATAAGCAGGTTACTATCGAACTTTGCTATTGCTCTATTTATGATGAATGTTGGCTTGCAGATAGAAGTAACCAGTCAAAAGAAATCGCAGAATGTGAGATCAGTGACGAGCAGCGATTTATTCAGTAATGCACGTTTCTTAAATAAAAAAGGCCACAAAAGTGGCCTACCCTGGAGGATGTAAAAGTAAGCACTTAAAGGCACTTACTTTTAATTTTTAGTCTTAAAACTTGAAGTTTACAGATAACTGCAAGCTACGTGGGTTGTAGTAGCTACGTGCTTCACCAAAGTTTTCATTGCTAACGTACGGGTTAATGTCATACCCAGTTTGACGATTAAATACGTTGAATAGATCCGCGCGGAACTGCATTTCAAAATTACCCGTAAGTTTAAAGTCTTGCGTGTAGTTTAAGTCTAACTGCCAATGACTGGCACTACGACGGCTACCCGCCGGCTCGCTATAACGGCTCGTACTACTGGTTGAGTAACCGTAGATAGAGCCATCCCATGTTTCCCATGGTTTACCTGATTGAAATACGAAATAAGCACCGACATTCGCCTGCCATGGTACGGTGTAGTAACCATATACTTTGACTAGATGCGGTTTATCGCCAGAGAGTGTGCCGTATTTATAATCCCATGAATAGCGACCGCGACCATCCCCATAGTTTGATGAACCAATAAAGGTATTTGCATCATTGGTTGCAGCGGTATTATCTTGGTCAAAGTTACCGTAGTAGTGACTCCACACATATGAAGCATTTACATAGCTGTTTTCACCTAAGTATTCAGCTTCGATACTGGCTTCCCAATATTTAGTTTCGCCACCATCTACTTCAGCAATTACGTACGATGAGCCGCCAATCTCCTTAATAATATCAGCAAGGTTATCTACATATAAGCCTTGATCAGCAATATGTTGAGGAACACCTTCAGCATCAACTCCTGAATAATCAGTTAAGCGCGCATCATTAGGCATATCTTCCCAAAAGTGATTACCTTTACGGTGACGTACATGGGCACGTAGTACTAAGTCGCTGCCAACGTATTTTGTTGTACCAAGCGTAAATTCTGTAATCCGACGTGGGGTTAAATCATCGGCAAAGATTTTACCCGATGAACCTTGACGAGGCTCTGCGTAAATAACATTACCCGCGGCATCGAATTCAACTTCAATTTCAGCTCGGGTGTTACGATCCCACGATGCCGCACGTGAAAGTGAGCTTGCTTCTGGGTTATACATAGAGAAGTTAGCAAAAATTGAATCTTCTTCAGAGTAGGTCCATGTTGCACCTAAGCGCGGCTGGATCATGTCTGACCAATCAGTTTGGTACATTTTGTACTTATTACCAGGAGCCGTTTCATAACCTGAAATGGTGCCTGACTTTTCACGTAAGCCTTGGCCATACCAAGTATCACGGCTAACAAGTACGCCGATGTTGTAGGTCCAATCGCCGACCTCAATTGAGTCATTGATTTCAAAGTTGATAGATTCACTTTCAGAGTTGATAGCCGAAACAGCACTGCCACCGCTGACCAAACTCATTTGTTGCACTTTTGCACGATAAATAACGGGTGCGCTGCTACCATCTTCTAAGCTTTCGTCTAAGCCGCCCACGTACGAAATACTGCCCCAACCATTTGAAAGGCGCGATAGGACTTCTTTACCTTCTTTCCACTCGGCACCAATATGCAATGTGTGGTAAGTATCACCCCAGTCAAATTCATGATCTAGGTTGATTTCAAATGAGTCACGGTAGAAGTCGATATTGTCGTATTGTGAATAAGCACCTACACCCCCACCGCCTTTCATTTGGCCGTTTTCAGAGTAACCATATTGGTTTATTAGTGGAGTTGCACCAGCGTTAAATGCGGCAATTTGCGCTGCCGTATAATTATCATCGGCATCAAGTAAACTCGGCACAGCAAAATAGCCCATTTGATCTAAATTTGCTAAATCAAGTTGCCCTGTTAGTGAAGGCACAACAGACAGTGGAGTATCAGGTATACCTGCCGTTTCAAGCTCAAATTTACTGTATTGGAATGAAAGCGTAGTCGCTGAGCCTAAAATCCATGAACCATCTAATGTGAAGATATCTTGATCGGCTGTATCGCCAACAGATACGCTGTCGGCTTCATACGCATCGATTGAACGTCCTTCAACGACTTTTTCAGACGTACGCTGTGAAATATTAAGTAAAATATCGTCAGTAGGTGCCCAGGTTAACTTACCAAAATATTCATCACGAACACTTTTGTAGTCTTTTACTTCACCATAAGCGGTATTTTTATTCTCTTTGGTTTCCTCTGGACGGTAATACGAAGTATAGAAATACAATGAATCTTCGATAAGCGGGCCACTTAAGCTGGCAGTTAACCAACTTTTATCTAGCTCATAGCTCTCTTCACCGACAGGTGTTGCAACAAATGTTTTAGGTTGTGCTTTGTATTCCACATTGCCATGGAATTCGTCAGTACCAGACTTTGACACTGTATTAATAGACAAACCACCAGAGCGGTTAAAACCAACAGCTTTTGCGCCGCCGCGGTCCATGGTAACAAATTCAACATCGTGAGTTGATGGTTCTGAGGCTAAGTTACCAAACATTGGCAAAGAAACATCGACACCATCAAAGCCATAAGAGTTATCAACCCCTGAGCCACCGGCTGACGGGCCAAGTGTTGCATTTTGTGAAAGTTCAACACCGGGTACGAGTTTTAATAAGTCGCGGTAGTCTTGGCCAACAGGCACGCCTTCAATGGCTTTTTTACCAAGTGAGTTACTCAGTGATGAGTTACCTTGGCGAAAAAGCTTACTACCTGTCACTGTAATTACTTCAACATTCTCTTTTTTGCCGCTGAGTGTAACGTTGACATTTGATGTCTGCTCTAGCAGTACATCCACTGTCATGGTTTGTGTAACGCCATTATGATCAGTGAAGGTAAGCTCGTAAGTACCTGGTTTTAGTTGCGGTAAATCATAGCTGCCGTCTTCGCGAGTAACCACTGTACGCGGTTTTGGCATGACATTACTGCTTGCAGTAATAGTAATACCAGCCAGTGATTGATTTGCTTGTTCGGTGGCGACTTTACCTTTAATGCTACCGTTTAAATTGGCAAATGCGGGAGCACTTGCCAGTGAGGCCGCGATAAGTGCGGTCGCTATTGCAGTTTTTGGAACTTTTAATGCGCGGTGTGTTGCATGCGCTAAAGAGCTAATATTGAAGGTTGGTGCATGTTTTTTCATTGTTTCCCCGTCCTTTATTATAATTTGTCTATCGCTCTGGACCTAATACTCACGCTAGAGTCATAAACTTGTTGCCAATATATTAAACAGCTGTTGCAGAGAATGGTCAAGAATATTTTTTTCTATAAATAAAATTTAATTAAAATAAAATATATAAATCTTGGCAAGGTGACGGCTTAAAATTTAGTGGTATTTTGCGTGATATGAAGTGATTATCGAATTTGATTTTTATAAGTGATTGTTTTTGTTTTGATTTTAAGTTTGTTGGTTTGGTTTTTTTTGTATTTAAAGTAGGAAAAAAGTATTTTTTTAGTATGATTTTAAATCTAAATAGGTGTTTTTATAGGAACTAAAAAATTACATAAAATATTTTTTGTTAAAATAATTTATATTTTTTGATAAAGGAACAGTGTTTAATGAGATACGCAGGATACGTGTGTAATAAAGCAAACAGGTATGACTCATACCTGTTTGATCAACACGCTTTAGTGGTTTCTGAACTCACCAACCACGTCGTTCGAATGTTCTAACAATTTACGACCTTGGCGGCTTGATTGTGTTAGGGCAATGAATAGAATATCAATAACAAAATCTTGTGCAGTACGAGCAAGAATAGAGGATAACCGTACAGACTCTTCTTCAGCTACAGAGTACAGCCTCACGTTGGCTTGATCAGCAACTGGGTTACTACCAAACTTAGTGACTGAGATCACGGAACTGTCGTTCATTTTTGCTTGTTTAACGACTTCTGCTATTTCTCTGGTGACACCAGACTCACTGATCGCGATAACTAAATCGCCTTTAGCAAAAGTTGATACATACGCAAGTTGCGCATGACCATCAGGTTCTGCAATGGCTGGCATGCCTAATTTTTGTAGTTTATAAGAGAAATCTTTTGCTACCAAAGCGGAGCCGCCTAGACCACAAATTAAAATTCGTTTTGCTGACTTCAATAAACCAACTGCCTGCTCAATTGCGGTTGCTTCATTGAGGTTTTTAGTTTCAGTCAACACGGCCAGTTTACTGCTGAGTAGCTTTTCAGCAATTTGCTCTAAAGAATCGTTTAACGTGATTTTTCCGTGTAGTTTTGGTTCTGACGTTTCATCATTGAGTGCGTCAATAACAGCCAGCTTAAAAGCAGGAAAACCTTTATAACCCAGTTTTTGCGAAAATTTCACAACACTCGACTGACTTACACCCACCACTTTAGCCAGCTCTACTGATGAGAGATTACGAATTGCGTTAGCTGAGTTCAACGTGAAATCGGCTAGTTTAGCTTCGCTGCTCGACAGAGATTGACGTAAGGCTTTAATTTTTACAAATGTAGACATACTACTCGCTTATTTTTATATTTGGCGTATTTATAGCATTAATCGAAATAAGTTTGTACTCAATTTGGGTTCAAATGTAACTATCTTTGCTTTACTCTTGTGCCTATGCGTACAAAACAAATAAATTATTCGTGTTCAACGATATTATGTTTTGGAATACTCTTCAAGAATAATTGGAATAATATAATTTTAATTAGCCAAATTTACAACAACCAATAAGACTAAGTAATAGATTTGTTTACTGTGAATGAAATTACTACGTTCCAATTTGGGATAAAATATCTTTTATTTTATGTTGTAACTAAATAAATTATTTACAAACTATTTCACTATGCTAATGTTTAGAACGTAGAACTACATCCTGTTGTGCATACTAAAATGGCAACACTAAGACTATATTTATTTGCTTATGTAATGCATTTATCACTATCAGTGATACGCTTGTTGGTGCTTACCTTGGCAATCAGTAATGAGAAGGTTATGACGTTTTTATCTTGGTTTAAAAAACTTAGTTTAGCTGCTGCAACTGCACTTTTAGTTAGCTGTGCTTCAACTCCCTACGAATTTACTCAATCTGCTAATTATAGCCATCGCGTTAAGTTTTTGGTGATGCATTACACTGCCATTGATTATGAAAAATCAATGCGAGTACTCGTTGAAGAAGGTGGTTTGAGTGCCCATTACTTATTACCTGAGTCGAATGATCCCAGTTACCCAGAAGATGAATTAAAAGTTATTCAACTTGTTGATGAACATGACCGAGCATGGCATGCAGGGCGAAGCTACTGGCAGGGCCGTGAAGATTTAAACGATCAATCAATTGGCATTGAAATTGTTAATGTACCGACTTGCCATTACCCAGAGGTGAAGCCTGAAGTTCATTTAGAAAATGACGCATCTAAGCTGTGTATTTTCCCTGACTATGACGCTAAGCAAATGGCGTTATTAATTGAGCTAAGTAAAGGTATTTTAGAAAGAAATCCTGATATTGGCCCAACTCAAGTAGTAGGGCACTCAGACATAGCACCAACACGTAAAAATGATCCTGGTCCGCGTTTTCCGTGGTATCAATTATACCAAGCTGGCATTGGTGCATGGTATGACAGTGATACTGTTGATAAGTATTGGCAGCAATTTAGCGTAGTAAAACCGTCAATTGGTTTAATGCAAAAAGCATTACGCGCTTATGGCTACGACATACACGCAACTAACCAGCTTGATCCACAAACGCTTGATACGCTGAGCGCCTTTCAAATGCACTTTTTACCGTGGCATGTTAGCGGTAATGCAGATGCACGTAGCGCGGCAGTACTATTTGCTTTGATGGAAAAGTATTTCCCGAAAAAAGCGGCTAAATTAATGCTGCAATATCAGCAACAACAAACAACACCCGAGCCGATAGTAAAACCACTCGCAAATGCGCAAGTGGTTATGCAAATTCCAAACCCTAATCCAAGTTCGCGTACGTTTGTAAATGACCGAGGTACGTTTAAAGCGTACAAAGGCCGAGGCCACATCATCATCGAAAATAACACCGCAACGAGTGCTGATATTTTCATAAATGGTGAAAAAATAAATATAGCTCAGCCACTTACTGCTAATAAACTATATGAATACAGCTTATCAAAACGCACTCATAATGGTGTAAATACCTTTAAAGTTGCAAATGTGCAACCTGAAGGGGCAAGTTTAACTCTGCGTTTTCCTTATCCTACTTTAGCGACTACACCGGCTAAAAAGAATGCCTTTAAACAAGTCGATAGTTTAATTAACCAAGAAATCGCACAGGGGTTTCCGGGGGCGGTGCTTGCAGTGATCAAAGACGGTCAACTGGTTAAATTAAGCCATTATGGGGATGCAAAAAAATACCAAGCTGATGGCTCATTATTATCCCAGCCGCAGCCAATGAAAAGTGATACGTTATTTGATATCGCTTCTAATTCAAAGATGTTTGCCACCAATTTAGCATTAATGAAATTAGCCAGTGAAGGCAAAGTGGATGTAGAAAAACCCCTGTTTTACTACCTACCAGAATTTAGAGGAGCAGGGCGTGAGCAGCGCTTAGTGAAAGATTTACTGACTCACAGCGCAGGCTACCCAGCGGTGGTTGATTTTCATCGTAAAGATAATAAATTTGGTGAGCGTTTCTTTTCACAAAATAGCTTACGTACCAAAAACTTATTACTGACTGGCGTGCCGTTTGTGGCAGGCCGTAATGTTAAACATTTATATTCAGACATAGATTACATGCTACTTGGTGTGTTAGTTGAGCGACTCTCAGGCCAATCCCTTGATAACTATGTAGAAGGACAAATTTATCAGCCGCTTGGCTTAAGCCATACACTCTATAACCCATTGCAAAAAGGCTTTACTAAAAACCAAATAGCCGCCACTGAACTGCAAGGTAACACCCGTGGTGGGCGCATTGATTTTGATAACGTTCGCACTGATGTTTTACAAGGGCAAGTACACGACGAAAAAGCATTCTATGCACTCGGTGGTGTTGCAGGGCATGCTGGGTTATTCAGCACAGGACAAGATTTAAGTGTACTTGCGCAGCTGCTATTAAACCGTGGTGGCTACGGCGATAAACAAATGTTTACCCCGCAAGTGCTAGAGCAATTTATTGGCCCGCAAGCCAGTGATGAAAGCTATGGTTTGGGTTGGCGTCGTGCTGGTCATGGTGCATTAAAATGGCATTTTGGCCCCTATGCAAGTGAGCAGGCTTATGGTCATACTGGTTGGACGGGCACGGTAACAGTGATTGATCCCGTTTATGACTTAGCCATTGTTTTACTCACCAATACACGCCATTCGCCGATAGAGGGCAGTGAAAAACACTATGAATTTGTGGGCAAAAAATTCGAGACCGGTAAATACGGCTCAATTATTTCTCTGATTTATGAAGCAATACTAAATAAGCAGTGAGTTAAAAGGCGCTGCTTATCTTGTCGCTGACCGATTTAAGTTGTGTTTATTGCTGAACTGATTAAGCTAATGGGTTTGTTCTAACCTTCAACGCAGAATTGAAGATAAAATAATTATAACGGCGGCGTGGTCGCTACATAAAAGGTTACTGTATGTCTTGGTATTCAATTTTACCGCCGCTAATTGCGATTTTAATCGTGTTTTGGCGTAAAGAAGTAATAATGGCGCTACTTGTCGCGGTTGCTTCTTCTGAATTTTTGTTAGCACTGCAAGGTGATGGCAACACGCTTTTTAATACATTTATAAATACCATTGAACGCGTAGTCAGTGTTGCAAGCTCACCGGGTAATAGCCGTATCCTGATCTTTAGTATTTTGATCGGGGCATTACTTGCTTACATTCGTGAATCAGGTGGTGTAGCAGCAACAGTTAATATGTTGATGAACAAAGGCGTGGCAAAAAGTAAACGCCAAGTTGGTTTTTTAACTATGTTCTCGGGTATTGCGGTATTTATTGAATCTAACTTAAGTGTACTTACCGCGGGTATTTTATCCCGTGGGTTATTTGATAAGTTTAAAATGAGCCGAGCGCGCCTTGCGTACATTATTGATAGTACCAGTGCGCCAGTGTGTATATTAATTTTACTTAATGGCTGGGGGGCGTACGTGCTCGGCTTACTAGGTAACTATGAAATGTCAGAATCGGCAGTGTCGGTGTTATGGGGCAGTATCGGCTATAACTTTTACGCCATTATTACCTTACTGATTGTGTTTTATACTATTTCATTTGATAAAGTGCATGGCCCACTTAAAAAAGCAGAAGAACAATTAGAACACCAAAAAACAGAGCTACAAGAAGAAGTAAAAGGCACTAAAGCACGTTTTATGTTGGTTCCTTTACTTACGTTGATCGGCAGCATGGTTGGCTTTATGTATTGGTCTGGTGATGGCGATATTGCCAGTGGTAGTGGTTCTAAATCAGTATTGTATGCAACCATTTTAGCCTGTGTTGTGGCCTACTTTCTAATGGTGACTTCTCGCCAGTTTACTCATCATAAGCTGGTGGATATTGGCTTTAAAGGCATGGGTGAATTACTGCCATTAGTTGCCATTGTATTGCTTTCACTGACTTTAGGCGCAAGCTTAAAAGACTTAGGTACTGGTGTATTTGTAGCAGGGCTAGTGGGTGATTACTTACCTATCTACCTAGTGGTACCAGTGTTATTTGTAACAGGCGCGGTGATCTCTTTCACCACAGGGACATCATGGGGCACCTTTGCAATACTTATCCCAATTGGTGTGCCGCTAATTCAAGCGCTAGGTTTACCGCCTTCATTAGTGATTGCGGCAATCTTAGGTGGTGGCGTATTTGGTGATCACTGTTCACCTATATCCGACACCAGTGCTGTGTCTGCAATTGCCTCAGGGTGTGATTTACTTACGCACGTTAAAACGCAAATGCCGTATGCATTATTCGCTGGTGGTTTAACATTTGTGGCCTACCTCATTACAAGCATTATTGTTTTATAAATACTAGTTTTAAGCTGTAAGTAAAAAACCACAGAGAAGTCTGTGGTTTTTTATTGCTTGTTACGTAGGTCGTCATTTATGGCGACACATGTCGAATCACTTACAAAGTTACGGACTAAAGTCCGATCTAAAAGAGTATGGATTGAAACCTTCAAGCGAAATAAATTTCACGCCTACGGTATCTAATTCACCTCAGCAGCGAGTATGCACCAACGACTTAAAGCTTATGACTTAGAGCTTAAAGCCCCTTTACTCTTTCCCCCTTGTGACTCGCTAAATTGTTTTGCTTTGCTCTACCAACCTACTATTTAGGTACAACCTTATAAATACCCATACCGTCAATGCCCAGATATATATCACCATTCGGGTGGGTGGCAATACTGCGCACGCGGCCAGCGCCTTCAAACAGTTTACTGTGGCCCGTTACTTTGTTGCCATCGAGCTCAACTAACACTAAATGAGCAAATTTCATTGCACCAACAAGTACGTGACCTTGCCACTGCGGGTATTTGCTACTTGTTACAAACTCCATCCCAGAAGGTGCGATAGACGGCACCCACACCCAATCAGGTTGCTCCATGCCTTCACGGCTGGTTTCGTCGGTGATTTTTGTGCCGATGTAGTTAATACCGTGGGTTACTTCTGGCCAGCCGTAGTTTGCACCCGCTTTAATAATATTGATTTCATCGCCACCACGCGGGCCATGCTCATGGCTCCAAATTGCCCCAGTTTGTGGGTGCATCGCCATACCTTGCGGGTTGCGGTGACCATACGAATAAATGCTCTTACGTGCGTTTGGCTGATTTACAAATGGGTTTGATTCAGGGATTGAACCATCGCTATTAATGCGATGAATTTTACCTGCGTCATACTCTAAGCTTTGTGGGTGAACATCACGAGCGCCACGATCACCAATCGAAAAATACAAGTAGCCATCTTTATCAAATTCAATGCGCGAGCCATAGTGTTTAGTAGTGGTGGTGTTTGGTGTACCGTCGAATAATAATTGCGTATCGACGAGTGCCATATCTTTTAACCGTGCACGCATGATTGAGGTATTATAGCCTTCTTCATCACCTTCATAACCAGAGTATGAAAAGTAAATCCAGCCATTGTCTTTAAAGTGAGGATCCAGCTCAATATCTAATAAGCCACCTTGACCCTCAGCATGCACTTTTGGCAGACCAGAGATTTTTTGCTCTAGCAATTTACCATCACGAATGAGCCTAAGTTCACCTGCACGGTCTGTTACCAATAAATCTTGCTCGTTAAGCCATACCATTCCCCAAGGGATTTGCACGCCTTTGGCAACTAACTCAAGCTGATACTTATCAGCGCTTTTAGCGACGGGTATTTCTTGTTCAAGTTGCTGCGCACACGCTTGCAAACTGGTTACACTGAGAAGAGTGACGACTAAACTGCTACAAAAAGACTTTTTCATGGTAACTCCAATTTATTAAACACGATGACATTAGCCTAGCGTGTTATAAGTGAAATTGTTATGAACATTTACTAAAGTGCGACTATCTACGGAAAATGCAAGATAAATGACGGTAAAACATCGCGCTGGAGTGTAGGCGCTAAGCTTGCTGGCGCGTGTGGCTATGGCTTCGTACGGCGGGCGACGAGCTACGGCACACTCCTAGTACCTAGTCACTTCCTAGAGCCTAGCCACTTTCAATTGTAGGTCGTCCTTTAGGGCGAGAAAGTGAATTTCACCACAGAGGGCACAGAGGCGCTTCGCTACACTGAGGTTAGTTATTGTTGTAGGAGCTGGCTTCAGCCGCGAAGGGTTTAACACCAGTGTTAAGTTAATCACCGTAGGCGCTAAGCTTGCTGGCGCGTGTGTTTGTAGGTTGGGTTGAGAGTAACGAAACCCAACGGGCTTAAATTGTAGGTCGCCCTTTAGGGCGAAAAGTGGATTTTACCACTGTGGTGCTTCGCTGCACAGAGCTTAAATATTGGTTGTAGGAGTCGGCTTCAGCCACGAAGGGTTTAACTCCAATGTAAGGGTTAACCACCGTAGGCGCTGAGCTTGCTGGTGCATGCATTTTGTAGGTTGGGCTTTAGCCCAAAAGTTGTATCACTGTAGCTGATGTTTTTTGCTGCTAACTTTTCACACATATTGTCGGGATAAATCCGCGACCTACATTAAAAACCTTATTCAAGGTTTAGGTTGCTGGCAGCAACCAAGGGGCGGCTGCTACCGGCCTTTGCGTTTCTCTTTTGTGTAGCGCGCAGCGCCTCTGTGGCCTCTGGCCTCAGTGGTAAAAATCACCCTCTACAAACCTTAACCCCATCTCCTGCATGTTTGAGTGCGATAATCTGGCCTTGGCTGTTGTGGGCCATGGCGAGCATGTCGCCTTTTACAATATCACTTGCTACGGCGTGTTTGGTTTTTAAGCTATTCAGCAACGAGTCTTTTATTTGAATGAGCACTTCGCTGTGGCAGCTGGCGATGTACCAGTCGTTGTCTACTTTAACTAATTGGCCGTATTCAATATAGCGCTGTTGGTGTAGGCGCAGGTCGGCGGCGAGTTTGTCGTCGAGCTGTTGTTTTTGGCTGGTTATTTCACTTGAATAACTGCCGGCATTATCTACTTGGTGAACCTCAATAAAGTGGTAATTGTTTTGCTGAGCGGCAAAGGTATTGTTAAGTGTGTGTTGTTCTGTGGTGTTATCTGTGTTGTTATCTGTTGTGGTAAACATGGTAAAGCCTAGTACCACTAATGCGCAGGCGAGGCCGGTCATTTGTAGGGGCAATAAAAATTTTGCTGGTTGCTTATTGGCGTTTTCATTGGGTATTTTAGTAAACATTGCCTGTTGCTCGGGCGTAAGCGTGTGGCGTTTTTTACGTTCACTAAAATGCTGTTCAAGTTGTTGCTCCAACTGCGCGTTATGCTTTTTCATCAAAGCCTCCCAATAATGTTTTTAAGTTCTGTTTTGCATAACGTAGCCGCGTTTTTACGGTTTCATGATTGCTTTGCGTGATCTGTTGTATGTCTTCAAGCGAAAAGCCTTCTTGTTGCAGGCTGAGTGCTTCGCGTTGTACAAAGCTCAGTTGCATTAACGCTTTATCAAAAGCGGCATAATCAAATTTTTGCTCAGTTCTCAGTGGGGCTATCGCGGTGTCGTCTTCTAGTTCAACAAAGCGCTGTTGTTTACGATATTCATCAATCAACGCATTGCGGGCAAGGCGAAACAGCCAGGCTTTTGGGTTGTTTTGACCTTGATAGTGGTGGCGTTTTTCCATCACTTTTAACCAGGTTTGCTGGCTAATATCAAAGGCGAGTTGCTCGTTACTTTGGGTGACTAAGTAATGGTACAAATCGTTGCCAAACAAGGTGACAAGTTGAGTTAAGTGGCGGTTGTCGCCACTTTTTGCGTAGTCAGCCAAGTAATCGTTACTTGGCTGGCTGATAAACCATGATTTTAAGCTTGTAAGCATAGGCACTCTTATTGTGTTTGGTCTAATTTAAAATCAAGTTGTACGCTTTGCCCCGTTTGTATTTGTGCTACGCCATCAATCACTTTTGGGCGGTATTTCCAGCGCTTTATTGCCCGTAGTGCTTCACGGTCGAATATGCGTTTTGGTTCTGCGTTTGTGACTTGTGCATCAATTACTTCACCTGTCTGAGACACATTAAAGCTTAATTGTACCCAGCCTTCAATGCCTTCTCGCGCGGCAATCGGTGGATATTTAGGATTTATACGCACTATTGGGGTGGCATCCCCTGTAGGGCGTTGTAAGTTTGCTTGTATACCTGTGCCTATTTCACCAATGCTGATATCCGGTGTTATTGCGGTGGTTATTATATTGGTATCTGTGCTTGGCGGTGTACGCGGGGGCACTTTTGGTGGTGTTTGCATTTTCGGCGGCGGTGGCAGGGTTTGCTTTTGTTGTACCTTAGAGTCCTCTGGTGCTTGGAATATTTCTACAATAATGTTGTCACCGCCAACGTTTGCTGCGCGTTGCTCGCCACTAATCAAATATTGCATAAATGCAAATGCAGCAAATGTCATTGCGGCACCACCAACGATGGCTGTGGATGTTTTTAATGTATGGTGAGTGTGTGGTAAATCGACTGTTTGCATGAGCAAATCCTTAAGTCCTTATGATGTATTTATCTTTAAAACGTGCGGTAAATACAAAAGGGGTGAAATATTTTAAAAAATTTAATTGCGCTGCAAAGTGGCGTTATCAACAAGGAGGAACTTATAGTGACTAGCGAGTTGTAATTGTATTTTTTCATTGTTTTCATTGACCTCAAAAAACAAATACGCGTTTTATTTATAAATAAATTAAAATAATGGACGCTTTTTGAGTTATTGTATGCACTGGACTTTCAAATCATTTTTAGTTGGCTATTTTAATTTTCCATTTATGTAAGGTTGTAAATTCATCGTATGTTTGTAATTGACAATATCATTCTTGTTAGTGCCATTTTGATTCTTTTTGGTGTGATATCGAGCAAGTTATCTGCACGTGTCGGCTTACCTGTGCTGGTGCTGTTTTTATTAGTCGGCATGCTTGCTGGTGAAGACGGTATTGCCGGTATTTCATTTGATAATGCAGAGGCTGCGCATGCTTTAGGTACGTTAGCGCTTGCTATTATTTTGTTCGATGGGGGATTGCAAACTCCGATCAGCTCGATTAAACAAGTCTGGAAACCCGCATCAGCTTTAGCGACTGTGGGCGTGTTACTGACCGCAGTGATAACCGGTGCTGTGGCAACCTATATTTTAGACCTTCCTGTGCTGCAAGGTATTTTGTTAGGGGCAATTGTTGGCTCTACTGATGCGGCTGCCGTTTTTGCCTTGTTGCGAAGTGCGGGCATTCATTTAAATAAAAAGCTTAAGTCTACCCTCGAAATAGAAAGTGCCTCCAATGACCCTATGGCTATCTTTTTAACTGTTGGCTTGTTAGAGGTGTTAGTTAACAAAATGACGTTTGGAGGCGACTTGCTGTTGTTATTTGTGCAGCAAATGGGGGTAGGTGCGCTGTGTGGTGTGTTAATTGGTAAACTGGCGACTTGGTTTATCAATCGCATTAAGCTAAATACATCAGGTTTGTATTTAGTGATGGTAACAGCTTTTGGTTTGTTATCATTTGGTTTATCTGCCTCATTAGGCGGTAGCGGCTTTTTAGCTGTGTTTATTACGGGTGTTATTTTAGGTAATAGTGAGTTTGTATATAAACGCAGTATTTTTCTATTTCATGATGGTTTAGCGTGGTTAGGTCAAATTACCATGTTTGTGGTGTTAGGATTATTGATTAATCCATCTTCATTATTGGATGTATGGTTAGAAGGGTTATTCATAGCGTTTGCGTTAATTTTTATTGCAAGACCTCTGGCTGTAGCGCCAATTTTAAAGTTATTTGGCTTTAATAATCGAGAAACCATGTTTGTGTCCTGGGTAGGATTACGCGGATCTGTGCCTATTATATTGGCAATATTTCCCCTGCTTTTTGGCCTGCCGGGCGCGGAGCTTATTTTTAATGTAGTATTTTTTGTGGTGTTAATTTCAGCCACCCTACAAGGGGCTAGCATGCCTTGGATTGCGAAAAAGTTAGGGTTGGTTGAGCCGCCACCTGTTGTAGCCGCCGCTAAACTTGAGATTACCGCTTTAAATGAAATAGATATAGAAATTGTGGAGTATACGCTAAGTGATGCTTCGCGCGTAGTTGGCAGGCGTTTATCTCGCGCGGCATTACCGGAGAGTGTGGTAGTGGCAATGATCACACGAGGGTCGTCAACTATTCCACCTAGAGGCTCTACAGTACTTAAATCACAAGATCACTTATTTGTTGTACTCAAACCTTACAATCGACCTTTTGTGGATTTGGTATTTGCTGCAACAGATGCAACACATCAACAAGAAAACCATTTAGCTAAAAATGAGTTAAGAGTGAAAGGCGTTACGTTAGTCGGCGATATTTTCTATTCGTATAATATGAAAATAGAGGCGCCTGAAAAACTCAGTTTAGAAGAGCTAATTAATCAAAAATTAACACCGCCACTATGTAAAGGTGCGATTGTGGTGATCAATAATGTGCAGCTAAGGGTTATTACTATGGTGAATACCCGCATTGTTACGATTGGTTTAAAGTATATCAATCCTAAAGAGCAAGAGCTGATAGTTAACCCCTAAGATACAGGTGTTTAATCAGAAGTTTTAAAAAAGTTTCGTCATTGTTTGCCTGCATTGGCTACAATGGCGGCTCTGGATTTTGGTTTTTATTTTATTAGGCAGTTATGCAACTTATTCAAATTGATAAAGCACGTTATCGTAAGCATTTAAACCGCGTTATTATTGGCTGTGGTTTGGCACTAGCCGCGGGCAGTTTAGCTATTTCGCAATCTTTGATAGCCTTGTTTCCAGATGAAAGTGGCAGTCATTTCCATTGGAATTTATTGGGTGTAATCATCACCAGTATTAGCATTGGCTGGGCGCTGAATAAATACCGCACACATGATTACATGACTGAGGTTGTGTATGTGTGGGAGTTAAAACAAGCACTTAATAAAATCACTCGGAAAATGGCTAAGCTAAAAGCTGCAGGTCGTGAGGGGGATCCACAAGCACTCTTGGCGATTCATTACAGTTATGCCGGCTCACGGTTATTGTGGCAGTTAGACGATAACACTATCACCATGGATGAGCTGGCAATCAAACAAGCGGAGCTTGATAGTGTGGCTGCTAAGTTTAATGTGACGCTTAATGCAGATGACTACGACGAAGCAATTTTAAAGCAGTATTAAAATAATCTATCGAACATAAACTTAACCAGCACTATAAACGTATAACAAATACAATTAATTATTGAAAAAGCTTATAGCGCAGCTCATGAATAAAATAACACCTAAGAAATTGCTCAACAGTAAATGGACTGCTGTTTCACCAGTGAATAAAGAAAAGCATTTTATCATCATTGAAATGGACTTTGATGAAGAAGGCATTGTTTTAAGCTGTGTGATTGAAGCGGTAATGTCTAAGCGCCAAGTTGCAATTGATTGGCGGGATTTAAAAGATCAGCAACGTTGGTTACAGGGCTGGCAATAATAAGTATTTTGAGTAAAGCTAGAGACATGGAGCTTACTAAGGTTTAACAATGAAAAAAATATTGGTGGTGTGTTTAGGTAATATTTGTCGTTCACCAACAGCTGAAGCTGTGCTTCGTGCTAAAGCGATGCAGCAAGGGGTGACTCTTGAAATAGATTCTGCTGGGACGGCGGCTTATCACTGTGGCAATCCTCCAGATAAACGATCACAAGCTGCGGCTTTAAAACGTAATTACAGTTTTAAAGGGATCCGTGCTCGTCAAGTACAGCAACATGACTTTGAATATTTTGACTTGATTTTAGCGGCTGATAAACAAAACCTTGCAGACTTAGTGGCGCAATGTCCGGCACACTTACAGTATAAACTTGCGCTGTTTTTAAGTTATGGCTCATCTGCAATTGATGAAATTCCCGATCCTTACTACGGCGGCGAACAAGGTTTTGAACAGGTCCTCGATTTAATTGAAAATGCCTGCGATGCAATAATAAACAAGCTGGGCTGACGTTATATTCAAATAAACATTGCTCGCCTTGCTAATTTGCATTTACAACAGACGGCTTGGCGAAGTTGTTGGTTTTGCGGTAATTTTGGCTTTGTATAATTAAGTAGGATTTTTGTTATCACGAATCATGTAGCACACCAACAATCGCAACTTACCGCCGATCCCACGACAGCGATTGAGCCAGTAGAGGTCGAAAATAGCCAATTAAAAATTGCCACATTTAACTTATTTAATTACCTTGAGCCGCCTAATGCGTTTTATGAATTTGAGCGTATTTATAGTGCGCAGCAGTGGGCTAAAAAGCAGCGCTGGATAGTTGATTACTTAACTGAGTTTCAGCCTGATGTAATTGGCTTTCAAGAAGTATTTAGCATTGAGTCACTAAAAGCACTATTACATAAAGCAGGTTATCACTACTTTGCGGTGGTTGATGAGCCACAAGTGATTGATGAGTTTATTTATAAACGCCCGGTGGTGGCGATTGCTTCTCGTTTTGCCATCAGTGACGTAGTTGCTGTGCAACATGACGCAGAGCTTGCGCACATAATGGGGCTTAGCGCTGACTTTACGTTTAGCCGTAAAGTGCTCAGGGCCACACTTATTATGCCGCATATTGGCGATGTTGATTGTTATGTGGTGCATTTTAAATCTAAACGGCCGTTGCTCGAAGTTGAGCAAAACAACCAATTAGCACCAGAGCAGAATATTATTGCCCACTTAAAAGCAGATATTGCTGGTGGCTGGGGCTCTACGATTCAGCGCGGCAGCGAAGCAACCTTATTGATGCTTGAAATGATTAAGCGGCGCGAAGACACACAAACCCCTATGCTGCTAATGGGGGATTTTAATAATAATTTAATCGATGGCGTATTGAGCCACTTACTCACCGATTCACTGCGTTTTGCCCCAGCGTTTGACAGTAAAACCTACCTTGCAAAATATTGCTTAAACGATGCGTGGGATTTATTTATAAAGTCGCAGCTAAGTGACTCAGAGCAAAATCAACAAACAGTCGAACTTAAACGTACGCCAACCCATTATTTTGGCGCCAGCAGCTCAGTACTAGATTATATTTTGTTATCTTGTGAGTTTGATACAAGTTACGACGATAGCTTTTTTGCGGTGAGTGATTACCATACTTATGACCGTCACTTGATCAACCCTGAGTTTGAGCGTGACGACCAAAGTACTGACCATGGCGTGGTAATGATCACCTTAACGCTGCGCTGTTAAGCCACCACATTTTTATATTGTTAGGGTGCGTTGCTTTATCTTGCGCATCACTTACTTTACAATTTATATGCTTCGTTTTTCTTATCTTTTTTCGCTAAATAATAGCCGATAATAATCCCTGCTAGTGCGCCAAAAAAGTGGCTTTCAAATGACACATGGGGGCGCTGTGGTAGTACACCCCAAATTAAGCCACTGTATAAAAATACCACCACAACACTAATCGCGATGGCTTTAAATGAGCGATGCATAATGCCGTAACAAATCAAAAAGCCCCATAAACCATAAAGTACGCCACTTAGCCCAACATGAATATTCGCGCGGCCAAACAACCAAACCAGTAAGCCACCAGCTAGGGCAGTGAAAATAAACACCAGCCAAAAGCGTTTTACACTGTACTGGCAAACCAGCCAGCCAAGTACTGCGAATGGGATTAAATTACTGATCAAATGTGCCCAGCCACCATGTAAAAACGGCGCGAAGAAAATCCCGCTTAAGCCATTTAAATTACGTGGGAAGATCCCTAAGCCGTTAAGGTTAATACCGGGTAAGCTATTAATTACTTGTAATAAGGCACACAGTAAAATAATGCCAATGATTGTAAAGCGTTTACTGGCGAGCGGTGGGATGCTTAAAGAACTTTTTTGATTTGCCATACATAAGCTTAAATTGAAAGTGAGTGTGGGTGAGTATACCTATCTTAATACTTAAATGAAAAGCCTTACCCAGTGGGCAAGGCTTTGGCAAATATAGGTTTAGCCTAATTTAGTAAGTAGCTTTTTAGCGGCAAGTTCGGAGCTGGCAGGGTTTTGACCTGTGATCAGTAAACCATCTTCTAATGCGAGTACGCCCCAATCATCGGTTTTTTGATAGTCGCCACCTTTTTTAATCAGTTCGTCTTCAACGAGTAAAGGCACTATATCAGTCAGTTGCACGGCGGCTTCTTCACTATTACTAAAGCCGGTGACTTTTTTGCCTGCCACAAGTGCTGTGCCATCTGAGTTCTTCGCATTCAAAAATACTGCACTTGCATGGCACACACCTGCAACAGGTTTTTGCGTATTGATAAAGTCTTCAATCAGTGCAATTGAGTCAGCATTGTCAACCAAATCCCATAATGGACCGTGACCGCCTGGGTAAAATACAGCGTCAAAATCACTGGCATTTACATCGCTAAGTGCTTTGGTATTGGCCATCAGTGTTTGTGCTGCACTGTCGTTATCAAAGCGTTTCGTGGCCTCGGTTGCAGCATCTGGTGCGGCGCTATTAGGGTCAACCGGTGGTTGTCCGCCTTTTACTGATGCAAGGGTAACTTCGGCACCGGCATCAATAAATGCGTAATACGGGGCGGCAAATTCTTCGACCCAAAAGCCCGTTTTATGGCCTGTATCGCCAAGTTCAGCATGAGAGGTGAGAACCATAAGTATTTTTTTAGCCATAACCATATTCCTTCTGATGAATTAAATTGTTAAGTGTATCTGTAATTACTATATGCATTAAGATAACTTTAAACAACGATGATAAATTTGACTTTATTGATTTAAAAATTGATACAATTGTGCGGTTGAATTTAGGAGGTGATATGAAGGTTTCGTTTGAACAGCTAAAAAGCATGGTGGTATTTGCACAAATTGTTGAGCAGGGCAGTTTAACGGCGGCGGCAAAACAGCTGGGGTTAACGCGCGCGGTAGCAAGTTATCACTTAAAAAAGCTTGAAACCCAACTTGAAGTCAGCTTATTAAATCGCTCAACCCGCACTATGGCGTTAACTGAAGCGGGAATTGCCTACTATGAGCGGTGCCGAGTTATTACTGAGCAAGCAAATGCCGCTAATCAACAAATTGAGAATATTAAAAATGAGCCTCAGGGGTTGTTAAAAATAAGCTGCCCGGTGAATGTCGGCATGCAGCTTATAGTCCCTGCTATCAACGATTTTAAGCGCCAGTACCCTAAAATTGATATTAATTTACAACTCAACGATGAAGTTATTGATATTATTAAAAATGGTTTTGATTTTGCGATACGTGGCGTGGCACTTGATGATTCAAACTTACACGCCACAAAGCTAACTGTAATGAGTACCTGTATTTGTGGGTCACCAGATTATTTTGCGCACTTTGGTAAGCCAAAAACGCCAGAGCAACTGCAAGCGCATAAATGGGTGGTATATCAACTCGGCAGTAAAACATTAACCTTGCAAAAAAATGGTAAAAAATACAGCCTGACTATGAAAGGTGATTTAAGTACCAATAATGCCGCAGCACGTACTGCTTTTGTTGAGGCAGGACATGGCATCGGGCGCATTCCTCTTTATGATGCTTGGCCTAAAGTGCAGGCGGGTTCACTCGAAATAGTCTTAGATGATTATAAAAGTAAAGACATTGAACTTTATGGCGTATTTCCACCAGGTGGCGCGGGATCTAAAAAGCTGCGTTTATTTATTGATTACTTAAAAAATTACTTTATAAAAAAGCATACCGCATTGGGTATGCTTAAAAAGAATTAACTTTACAAAGTCCGGCTAAATAACGCCACAGCTTGTTGGTACATAGCAATAGCAAGGGCTGGATCGTAACGATCTCCTTCATCGCGCATAAATGCATGTTGCGCGTTCACTTCTTGCCATTGGTAGTTTATGCCTGTGGCTACAACGTGTTGATAAATTTTGGCGCGGCCTTCTTGTGGTACATGCGGGTCTTGCTTACCCCAAATAAAGTGAATTTCACCTTGAATATCGGCCATGCGTTCAAACGAGTTATTACCAGCTTGTGCTGGGAGTGTATCGCTATGAATATCGGTGGCATATAAGCAAAATGCCGCTTTTATTGCTGGGTTTAACGCCGCGCGATAAGCTAAGTGACCACCAATACACACACCTATAGCACCCACTGAGCCGGTGCAATAACTTTGCGTTTGGGCAAAATCGATTAATGCTTGGGTGTCGCTGTCGTGCGATTCAAGAGGCTTTGCCCATTTATCGGCATTGCCTTTGTCTTTACCTGCGTCATCGTAGGCCAACACAGTGCCAATTGGGTTTAGTTCATGAAACACCTCAGGCACCAGCACCACAAAACCATGGCCTGCTAAAATAGCGGCACTGCGAGCTATTGGCGCCGTTTGTTGGAAAATCTCTGAGTAAAAAATAATCGCAGGGAACTGCCCATCCGCTTGAGGGCGGTAAACGCTGGTACGCATAGTACCCGTTGCAGTTGCGATATCATGGCTTTGGTGCGAAATGATCATAATGAGCCTTTATTCTAAAAAAAGCTCATCATAACCTAGCGTTCAGTGCTAAACGAGTGATCTGAATTGAAAAAATCTAACTTTAGATACTCGCAGGCATGTTGTTACAGCTGGCGTAGTAACTGACAGTCGCTGGCCAGTCTGAGAAAATCGCCATCACGGCGACATCTTTGGCTAGCACATCAACCACCTTCATCATGTCGCCATCGTTATTGATCACTTCACTGACTGATTGGTAGTAATACCCGCCGCCATTGACAAGCGGCCCAGAGCGCTCAAGGCTCCAAGCAATTAACTTTAGTCCTGCGGCTTTGGCGGCTAACGCATATTGCGATGGCACAATATTGTTATACTCATCAACGGCTAACAACATCCAAATAGGGGGAGCAAGAATGCGTACACCATCGTTATAAAGCGCGGTCATGCTAGGTTGCCACGTATCAGGATCATTTGGGTCAAGTTGTGATGTTTCGTCGCGGCCATCTAAGTAAACACTGTTATTAGCAAACTCCGGGTTTTGCTCTATCCAGTACTTTACGTCAGCAAGATTAAATGATTGTGGATAAACGCGCTCATTCGGTACATTTTGCTCTGTGTATTCATCGAGCATTTTTTGTGCATATTGCGCTTGAGTAAAACCATTAAACGGCATGCTTACTTGCGGTGCTTTGAGCTCAGGAGTCATTTTTACGCCTAATTGCTTAAACAAGGCAATACTTTGTTTGTGGCTCATTAATGTGCCATTGCTAGCGTATAAGTCGGTGCGCCAATTAGGCGTGCCATTTAAATATTCATCAACTGTTATTGCTTGGTTGTTTGCGCCATCCATCTTGCCTTTTAGGGTTAAAAATTCGGCAAGGGTGATATCGCTGGTACAGCATTTTGCTTGCGCAGCTTGACCGTTTTTGGCTGGTGTAAATGGGATACTGCATTTAGCAGCAAGCGCTGGCACCGCTAAAATATTAGTGGTGGTGTGTAAATCACATTGAGAGTGGCGGCAAACCAGTTCTTGGTCTTTAGTAAAGGCCACATCGCATTCTAAAACACCTGCGCCCATACGCGCTGCTGCAAGATATGACTCTTTAGTGTGCTCAGGGTACTGCATTGGCGCACCACGGTGACCAATGGCAAAGTCTGTACGATAAAAAGGCCCTTCGCTGCATGCTTGCAATTGCGTTTTCAGCGCGCTGGGCTGCATAGTGTTAATAAGATAATAAGGCCGAGTGCCAACTTGAACAGTACTACTTTGTGGCGTTTGGCTACAGGCGCTTAGTAATATAATCAGTAATGTACAAACTAGTAATTTCATAACACCCTCACATTTGTTTGCATTAGTTTAGGCTTTATTTATGGCATTTCTATTAAGGTACTGATTTAACAGCAGTGCTAAAACAATAATAGCGCCACCAATACTGAGCTTTACAAGATCGGCATCGCGATTCCAAATAACCACATTAACTAAAATACCCGCAGGGATCAGCAAATTATTCATCACCGCAAGGCCGCCTACATTGACCTGTGTAGCGCCTTTATTCCAAGCAAAATAGCCTAAACCCGATGCAATGCTACCAAGGTAAATAAGGATACCCCATTGGGTTGTTGTAGTTGGAAGTTTAGTTGTATCACCAAATAATAAAAAACAGATGCTAGCAACAATTAAAGCGCCGACAAAAAACCAGCCAAACACGCTTTGCTGCGGGATATTTCGGTTTGCCATTAAACGTTTGTAGGTCACTTGTCCTGTGGCAAAACACAGGTTGGCGGCTTGCACCAGTAGTAGCCCTGTCAAAAAATTTTCATCAATACCTTGGTAACGAATAGCTACAGCGCCAACTATTGCCAATAGGGCCACAAATAAAAACTGTGGATTAAAACGTTGTTCAATCACATCGTTTAATAGCGCAATATACAGTGGCGTCATTACCGTAAATAACAGTACCTCAGGCACGCTAAGGTATAAAAATGAATGGTAATAAAAACCATACATAGCACCCAGTTGCACCGCACCAATCAACATCAATTTAGCAATGAGTTTTGGCGCTATACCACGGTATTTTATAAAGGGTAAAAACACTAGGGTTGCTAAAGCAACACGCATTAAAACGCTAAACCAAGCATCAACTTGGCCTGCTAAATACACGCCAATTAAACTAAATGAAAAAGCCCATAGCAGGGTGGTTGCAAACAGGTAGGTCATGGTTGAGTTGTCTTTGCAAAAAACACGATTCTATACCAGTGAGCGATAAAATAATAATCACATAATAAAAAAGCTCCGCGTAGCTGGCTGAGAAAGCTTGCGGAGCTCGTTTTTTTTGGTTTTTATTGTTGTGTTACAAACTGTTTTGCATCGGCTTTAAGTTGTTCAAGTGCGGCTTTGTTGTAATAACGACTATGCGAAATAACCCCGGTGAGTTTTTGCGTGTTGCGTACATCAACTAATGGGTTAGCGGTTAAAAAAATGATGTCGGCAGTTTTGCCCTCAGTTAGCTCACCAAATTGTTCACGCTTACCTAAAAATTTAGGCCCAGCAAGAGTTGCTGATTGCAGTGTTTGTAAAGGTGTTAAACCGTAGTCACTAAAAATAGCCAGCTCTTGATGCAGTGATAAACCTGGGTAAATATATGAGTTTAAAAAGCCTGCGTCAGTTCCGGCAATAATTGGTACGCCGGCTTGTTGCGCCAGTGGCAGTAATTGCGCGGTTTTTATAAAACGTTCTTTTCGTTGCGCTATTTGTGCTGGCGTGTCTTTATTTGCTCTGTCTACGCGCCATTGGTAAGTGGCCTTGAGGCCCTTGCCAAGGTAGTTTAAAAACTCATCATCTTGATGGTTATCTTCATCAATATACGCAGTGATTTGCCCGCCAATTAAAGTTGGTACAACTGCGGTATTATTCTCAGCCAGTACGGCGTATTTATTTAAAGCGGTTTGGGTATCAATATTGGCGGTGATAATAGGTAAAGCACTGCGATAACTCAGTTCTCCTGAGGCCACTTTTGCTGATATTTCAGGCTCGTTGCTTGCAGCGGCTTTTAATAAGTAAGTCATGTGCTCGATGGCATCTAACCCTGCATTAGATACGTCCGTTACAGATAGTGAAAATGGAATATGCCCTGATATCTGGTAGCCGCGTTTTTTTACTTCCTTAACGGCTTTTAAATACAGCGCTGGTGTTAATGCGCTGTCGGTAATTTTGATAAAATCCACATTCATTGCATCAAGACTATCTATCGCGGCGTTCATCTCTGCGACTGTTTCAACTTCTAAATCGCCAGGCCAGATTGAGTCTTTACCTTCAAGTTTTGGTCCTGATGTATAGATAGTAGGGCCAACTAATTGATTGCTATTAATTTGTGCTCGCCAACTTAAAACTGACTCACTTAAATCAGCAGCGGCATCACGCACAGTGGTAATACCGTATGCTAAATAGAGCGGCAACAGTTGCTTGTTTTCTTCTATGAGCTCTTTACCGCCGCCAAAATGCACATGCATATCCCAAAGACCAGGCATCAGAAATTGATCATTGGCATCAATGTAGTTCTCAACAATATAATTATTCTTAAGTGATTGGTTACTGCGTTTTATGATCACACCATCACGAATGGCGAGTGATTGATTTGCACTCAGTTGCCCTGTTTTTACATCGATCACTGTGGCATTAGCGATTACGATATCGGCGCGCTCTGTTGGTTGAGTTGTGCATGCAGCCAGTACCAAGCAGGTTGAAAATAAAAGTGTGTGTTTCATATTGTAGCCTTGAATTTTTTATTCAGACTAGCATAGAGAAACGGATAAGGTGTCGATTTGAGTTAGAAGGGGGCAATACAGGTTGATTGCGATAAAAAATGGGAGCCATAGTAGGCTCCCATTAAAATTATTCCACTAAACCGCGGCGCTTAAGTAGTGCATCGGTCGTTGGTTTTTGACCTCTGAACTCAATGTAGCTTTGCATTAAGTCGCGGCTGTTGCCTTTTGATAAAATCTCTTTACGGAAGTTATCACCGTTTTCACGGGTAAGGCCACCTTGCTCGGTCATGTGAGCAAAGGCATCGGCTGCAAATACTTCAGTCCAAAGATAAGCGTAGTAACCAGCTGAGTAGCCGCCAGCAAAAGTATGGCTAAAGTAGCAAGACTTATAACGCGGTGGTACTGGATAGTAAGCTATACCGTGTTTTTCCAGCGCTTCGTGCTCAAATTTTTGTACGTCTGTGATTTCAGCGTCAGAGCCAAATGAGTGCCATTCCATATCAAGTAATGCGGCAGCTAAGTATTCAGTGGTGCCAAAACCTTGATTGAAGTTTTGTGACTCAAGTACTTTTGCTAATAACTCTTTAGGAATAGGCTCGCCCGTTTTGTAGTGCTTAGCGTAATTGGCAAGTACTGTTGGTTCGATATTCCAATCTTCGTGTGCTTGTGAAGGGAATTCAACAAAGTCACGGGCAGTTGCAGTACCCGCAAGGCTTGGGTATTTAACATCAGAAAATAAACCATGCGCTGCATGACCAAATTCATGGAACATGGTGGTTACTTCAGAGAAGGTCATTAATGTTGGTTGACCTTCAGCTGGCTTAGGAATGTTCTGTGCGTTATAGATAACTGGTTTTGTGCCTTTAAGACCACTTTGACCAACGTACGAGCTCATCCATGCTCCGCCACGTTTACCTTCACGGGCATAAGGGTCCATGTAGAATAAGCCGATTGCGCTACCATCTTCGTTAAAGACTTCAAAGACCATCACATCTTCATGGTATACAGGAAGATCTTTGCGCTCTTTGAAAGTGATGCCGTAGAGTTTTTCCATCGCGAAGAACATGCCGTCGTGGATCACTGATTGCATTTCAAAATAAGGTTTAACTAATGCAGGATCTAGGTCGTACTTAGCTTGGCGCACTTTTTCAGCGTAAAATGCCCAATCCCAAGGTTGTAATGCAAATGTATTGCCTTCTGCGTCAATTACTTTTTGAATCTCAGCAGCTTCTGCTTTGGCTTTGTTTACCGCTTTTGGCGCAAGGTCATCCAAAATGCCGTACACGTTGTCGGTGGTTTTAGCCATACGCGTGGTCATTACATATGACGCCCAGTCTTTATAACCAAGTAACTCTGCTTTTTGGGCACGTAAATTGGTTTCTTTGATTATAATAGGGCCGTTAGTGTTTTGTGCACGGGTTGCTGATGCTTTAAAAATACGTTCGCGTAGTTTGCGGTTTTCAAGGCTGCTTAAAATAGGTTGTTGCGTGGTGTTCACTAGCGTGATCATGTAACCTTCTTTACCGGCTTTTTTAGCAGCAGCCGCTAGGCTTTCAATTTCGCCATCAGACAAACCTGCCAACTCGCTTTTATCTGTAACAAGTATTACATCTTCTTTGAATGACTTAAGAATATTTTGTGAAAACTCAGTTGATAACTTAGCAAGCTCAGCGTTGATCTCTCGCATTTTTGCTTTTTGCGTTTCGTTAAGTTTCGCACCAGCGTTGACAAACTTAGTGTAGTAAAACTCAACCAAACGTTGATCTTCAGCGTTTAAGTTTGCTTTGTTGTTATAAATGCTTTCAACACGTGAGAACAGTGCTTTATTTAAGTAGATATCATCTGAATGAGCCGATAATACTGGCGCCATTTTAGCGGCAATACGTTGGTATTCGCTATCTGAAATTAACCCCGATAAGTTATAAAATGCTGTTGATACACGATCAAGTAATTCGCCAGATAGCTCTAGTTCAACTAACGTATTTTTAAATGTTGCAGCAGCAGGATTGTTAGCAATGGCAGCAATTTGTGCTTTTTGCTCGGCAATACCAGCATCAAAAACGGGTTCGTAATCTTTAGTGCCAAACTTATCAAATTCTGGTGCCATGTACTGTAATGGGCTTGGCTGCATTAAAACATTATCAACACTAACAGTTTGTACTTGAGATGCGTTTTCTGGTGAGTCTGTTACTTGTTGTGAACTACAAGCTGATAATAATAAAGCGCTGGCGATAGTGCTAGCGATGAGAGATTTGCGCATAAGAGCTCCAATAAAAAATAAGCCTATCAACACAGATTAGGCGTTAAGCTTGTTAACTTAGCAAATTTTAGATTATATACAATAAAGTTTATCGGTTTAATGAGGGGGTTTAGCGCAAAATAAGTAATTTCCAGATAAAATATCCGAAAATATAAAAATAGTAGCTAAAATATAATTGCTTATATAAAAGCTACTGGTAGGTTGTTGTCATATTACTTAATGGGTAATTTTTTAAATAATGAATCATTTTGTATGAAATTAGTTGTAACCGAGTACAAACTTTTTTTCACTACCAAAGCTGGCTGGCTGCTGATGGCCAAACTCTTTATTAATACAATTTAGTGTATGCTCTTGCTCTGCAAGTACAGACAAAATTTTATTGCGATACGCAGCAAGGCTTGATTCAAATAGTTGCAAATCAACTAATGGCTGCAACGTTGCTAGTTTTTGATTTAAAGTCAGTTGTGACATCATGGTGTTCCTCGTGCTTTATTTAAGCTTACAGTACTTATATAGCATTGCTTGTAAGAAAATGTTAATAATTTGTTCATAAAAAACATATTGAACTTTAACTTTTCCGTAATTGCTATTATGGCGTGCTAAACTTACTTAACCCTGAATAGGTCCAGTTTTATTTATTTTGGAAGATGTATGACATTAGAGTTAATCTCTCAGTATTTATCGTACGTAATTTTTAGCTATAACGACATTGAAATTACCGTGGCCAAAGTTATTCAAGTCCCATTGATACTGTTTGCAATGTGGTTTGTGGTTACTCGAATTGGTCGTTTAATTCGCAAAACATTGCTGGCGCGCAAAATGAACCCTGATGCGGTGCTGTTATTTACCCGTATCTATTTAGTATTAAGTATTGCGATATTAGTTTTTACTTCTTTAGAAGTGCTAAATATTCCCCTTACAGCATTTGCTTTTGTTTCTGGCGCTATTGCAATTGGGGTCGGGTTTGGCGCGCAAAATATCATTAATAACTTTATCAGCGGCTGGATCTTAATGTGGGAGCGGCCCATTCGTATTGGTGACTTTTTAGAAGTAGGAACGGCTAAAGGTGTGGTCGAAACGATTAATACTCGCTCAACTCGTATCCGCCGTAACGATGGTGTGCATATGTTGATCCCAAACAGCCAACTGCTCGAGAATACAGTAACTAACTGGACATTGATCGACCGTAATGCGCGTTCTTCGGTGAGTGTTGGAGTTGCTTATGGCTCAGATGTGCTACTAGTTGAACAACTAATTAAACAGGTATTAAGTGAACACCCAGCAATATTGCCCACTCCAGCATATTCAGTATTATTTGATGACTTTGCTGAGAGCTCTTTGGTCTTTAATGCCATCTTTTGGGTATGTGCAGAGTCAGAGAGCATGTTACGGCAAGTACGTAGTGATATTCGCTTTAGTATATATAAAGTGTTTGCAGAGCATAACGTTACGATTTCCTTCCCGCAGCGTGATATTCATATTGATGGTGAGATTGCCTTAACGCGACGACCATTAAAATAACGTAAATAGTGGTTAAGCAAAGCTTATTCACAAGATGATAAAAGTCGTTTATTACAACATGCAGTAAACGACTTTTTTGTATACGTTACTGCAGCTGCCCTATTTTCTTAAGCTTTAACGAGAACAGCACAATTAAGGCGCCAAACAGTACAGCATAAGTGGCGACTAACCAAAGTAGGGTATGGATCCCTGCACTTGGGTTAAAAATTAAATACAAGCCAAATAAAACCGATAGTGCACCAGTGATAATTAAAAGCCACTCACCAGAGATTTCAGCTCTTAGTTTAAGTGCGACAAAAATTTCAACCGCACCTATGGTAATGGCCCACGCAGCGACATAATAAAGCAATAATAGCGCGGTAACGTTGGGGGCAAACAGGGTAACAAGGCCTGCTATCACCGATAGCACACCACCGATGAGTAGCCAACGCCAGTAGGGGTTATTTTGTTTCGAGGTCCAAGCAACCCACACTCTAAGAATGCCATCAAATAAAAAATAGCCGGCAAAAAAAAGCAATATAATACTTAGCGAAGCGTTTGGTGCAAACCAAGTGATGACGCCAAAAATAATAGCAATTAAGCCGCGTATAAAGAGTACTGACCAGTTTTTTGAAAGTGTTGCGGTGAGATCCATCTTATTCCTTAGTGGTTGCGCTGAATTTAGTATTGTGGGCTAGCTCAATATATACGTTAGCTTGTGTCTACACTTAGGTCAAACTGATCGCTGATAAGATAGAAATTTTGGTTAAAAATTGTGTTATTCACTTTTAAATACGCGTTATCGCTTTTATAGTTAATAATAGATAGGCACTCAAAGCAAAATATACCAAGGAATTAATAATGGGTAAGCACTTTATTGCAATTTTAAAACTAATTGGCTTGTCCATTTTATTTAGTTTTAGCCTCAGTTCATTCGCCGAGCCTGAGGTAACCGTAAAATCTCTGATTGATAAAGAAAGCAAAGAAGCTGAAAGTAAAACCCCTGCAGAGCAAGGGGCTGAGGTGAAACAGGCACTAAAAGCGACAGCGGTAACATCTGCAGTGAAAGAAAAAGGAGAGGAGTTAAATATTGATTCCTTACCTTATGATGAATTTCATCGCATTACACCAAGCTCTGCTATGCAAGCTTATTTACGAGCCGCACGACAACGGGATTATGCGCTTGCCACAAACTACCTAGACTATCGAAACTTACCACCTGAAGTAAAGGCAATCGCACCTGAACTACTTGCTGAGCAACTGTCACTGGTATTTGACCGTACATTATGGATTGATATTGATACATTGAGTAAAAAGCCTGAGGGTAAAAAGAATGAAGCGGTACCAAGTTATCGAGATTTAGTGGCAGAAATCACCACATCACGGGGCCCGGTACAAGTTTTATTACAGCGTGTTCCTGATGAGAAAGGCGAAAACCGAGTTTGGAAAATTTCTAATGCAACAGTCAGTAAAATTCCATTTTTAGTTGATGAGTTTGGTTATAACGCGGTGGGAGAGTGGTTATATAACCACCTGCCTAAAACGGAGTTACTTGGGGTGATGCTCTGGCAATGGGTTTACTTTGCTGGCTCATTTACCGCCTTCTTTTTGATATCGGTACTGATAACGCGTATTTTTGCGGCCACTTTACATCGCTTTAGATCGAAAACCCCTAATGATGTTCTAGCCTTTATAAAAGGACCGATCTGTTTATTGTTAGCTGTATTGTTAGCGCGTTCGCTGCATGACGTTTCGAATGTGACGATTGCCGTTGTAGCACTGGCCCAGGGGAGCACCGTATTGCTGATTGCCTGGACTTGGGTATTTTTACGTAGTGTTGATATTGCTAAACATCGCTTATCAGAGCGCTTTATTGCACAAGATAAGCCACAAGCGGTATTTTTATTACGTCCAGCGAGTAATGTAATTAAAATGCTTATTGTGATCATTGCCATATTATTGTGGTTTGAAAACCTAGGTTTTAGTGCCACGACTTTACTCGCTGGTTTAGGGATCGGTGGCTTAGCGATTGCATTGGCTGCGCAAAAAACTGTAGAGAATATTATTGGTGCAATTACCTTATATGTTTCTGCGCCAGTGCGAATAGGCAGTTTATGTAAGTTTGGTGCAAACGTGGGGACTATAGAGGAAATCGGTTTGCGTGCAACGCGAATTCGCACGTTAGATCGTTCCGTTATCTATGTTGCTAATGCCAAATTTGTGGATATGCATTTAGAAAATATTTCTGAACGAGAGCGCATTGCTTTTCGACCCAATTTAATGCTCAGTGCCCAAACTAAACAAGTCGATTTACAGTCATTTATCAATGCGTGTAAACAGTTATTAGATGAGCATGAACACATTTGTGCCGATCCTTGTCGCGTGAAGTTTAAAGGGTTTACGCCATGGGCATTACAGATAGATGTATTAAGTTATGTAAATACCACCGATTTTGCATTGTATATGGAGGTCGTCGAGGAATTAAATATGGCAATTCTTGGATTACTTAATGAGCATAACTGTGAATTGGCAAAACCTGATCTAGCTCAGTTAAGTAATTAAGCTACAGATAAAGTGGAGGTTGATATGCAAATACGTATCAACCTCACTTATGTTGATCGGCTACATTTACACCCAAAAAATTAACAGGACAAATGTCCGCATAAAGTAAATAAAACTGCATAAAATCTCCAAACTTCGCTTATCATGGCGTTATTTGTTGTAAAAATCTTGTATTATTGTACATATTTATGCAGCAAAACTGTCATGAAGTGTTATAATCTTCATTGTTCGTTCAGCCTCACTATTTCGTTTTGCACTCTCGACAGTGAGGTCCGCGCAGCTTATTACAAGGCGCGAAAAATTGGCCGAGCCCGCTAAGTGAACTAGCGCAACACATCAACCGTTGAATAAGAGTGCACACAAAAGGCTAAACCCCAACATGAAAGCAATGAAAAGATCTACGTTAGCAACCCTAATTAATGCAACGTTGTTCTCTGCTGTAGCAGGTACTTCATTTTCTACTCTAGCAGCTGATGAGCAAGCTCCAGGTGCAAAAAGCAACCAATTAGAAGTTATCCAAGTTACCGCGCGTAAGCGTGTAGAAAACGCACAGGAAGTACCTGTTGCTGTTTCTGCGTTACAAGGCGATAAATTGGATGCATACAGCTCTGCTGGTATGGATGTTCGTTTTATGAATGCGAAAATTCCAAGCTTATCAATTGAATCTTCATATGGACGTACTTTCCCACGTTTTTATGTTCGTGGCTTAGGTAATACTGATTTTGATTTAAACGCTTCGCAGCCCGTGTCACTTGTTGTTGATGATGTGGTACAAGAAAATGCAATCCTAAAAGGCTTTCCTGTATTTGACGTAGAGCGTGTTGAAGTACTACGCGGCCCACAAGGCACATTATTTGGCCGTAACACACCTGCAGGTCTTGTTAAATTCGATTCTGTAAAACCTAGCCAAGAATTTGATGGGTTTAGCTCAGTATCATACGGTACAAATAACTCAATTGATTTTAGAGGTGCTGTTGGCGGCGGGTTAACAGAAAACCTATCGGCACGTGTATCGGTATTGTGGCAAGGTAAAGATGATTACATTGATAATCGCGCACCAGGCTTTGAACAAGACGACATTTTAGGTGGTTACACCGATCGCGCTGCACGTATCCAGTTCTTATATGAAAAAGATGATTTTTCAGCTTTATTAAACTACCACGTTCGTAATATGGAAGGTACACCAATCCCATTTTACGCGAACGCAATCAAAGCAGGTTCAAATGAGTTAGTTGATGGTTTTGATGCTGATGTGGTTTATCATAATGCTGCTGCACGTGAATTTCAGGTTGTTGACTCACAAGGGGCAAGCTTAAAACTTGAGTATGATTTCGCAAACCATACTTTAACTTCAATCACTGGTTGGGAAAGTGCTGAAGTAAACTCACGTGGCGATATTGATGGTGGTTATGTTGGCGGTCCTGGCGTTATTCCTTATCAATCTGAAAGTGAAAGTGGTTTACCAGATCACAACCAATATACACAAGAATTACGCTTAGCAAGTAACTTTGTTGGTGATTTTAATTACCAAGCTGGTCTATTTTACTTCGATGAGTCAGTGACTATCGAAAACTTTGGTTATGATACCTTAGCTGGTGGAACATTGAATGGTTATGTAAATCAGCAACAAGATACCAAAGCATGGGCTGTATTTGGCTCTGTTGATTACACCTTTAGTGATGATTTAAAAGTAACCGCTGGTCTTCGTTATTCAGACGATGATAAAGATTTCGTTGCTGTGCGTAAATTCGTTCCAGCTGATTTAAGTGAATGTAACTTTGACTTAATGCAATGCGAAACTGATATTATCCGTACTGAAGATGCCAGTGATGATCATATCAGCTGGGATTTATCAGCGACGTATAAATTAACCGATGATATGAATTTATATGGCCGTATTGCAAATACATTCCGCGCACCAAGTATCCAAGGCCGTATTACTTTCTCTGATGAGCTGACTAAAGCTGATTCAGAAACGGTAACCTCATACGAGACTGGGATTAAGTCAGACGTATTAGATGGTCGTGGTCGTGTAAATGCGACAATTTTTTATTACACAATGAATGATCAGCAATTAACTGCGGTTGGCGGTACCACTAATACAACCAGTCTATTAAATGCTGATAAAACGACAGGCTATGGTTTTGAGTTAGATACTGAGTGGGTATTAACAGATGAGTTAAATGCGACATTTAACTTAAGCTATAACAATACTGAGCTTAAAGATGACAGCATCGCGATTGCGGTGCCAGACCGTCCTACTTTAACAATCACAGATCCTATGGTTGATGGTAATGCTATCATCGATGGTAATAGTTTGCCGCACGCACCTGAGTGGATCTCTAACTTAACCCTACGCTATAGCAAAGAATTAGGTGATGGTGAGTTCTTTACTTACGCAGATGTTTCATACCGCAGTGAGATTAACTATTTCTTGTACGAGTCTGTAGAGTTTGAAGGTAAAGCACTTACTGAAGTAGGTCTTCGCAGTGGTTATGCATGGTCTGAAGGTGACTATGAGTATCAAGTAGCTGTTTTTGCACGTAACTTATTTGATAAGCAACAATCAATTGGTGCAATCGACTTTAATAACAATACTGCAATGGTTAACGAAGGGCGTTTTGTTGGCGCTGAATTTAAAGTTAACTTTTTCTAAGCAGATTGTTTAGTTATTTAAACCCGCTTTTTAAGCGGGTTTTTTCGTTTATATTACTAGTCGATACTGCTAAAGTAGCGCTAATTACATTTTAAAGAGAATTGTCATGGCTGGATTTTGGAATTACCGTGTAATCTTTTGTGAAGCAACTAAAGATGAAGCAGCACAATATCAAATTCATGAGGTTGAATATAACCTAAATGGTAAAGTAACAAATTGGTCAGAAACGGGTGCAGCGCCATTTGGTAACACCGTTGAAGAATTACAGGCCGACGCAGATCGTTTAAAAACCGCGTTTGAAAAGCCAGTTTTAAAAGTGGTTAGAAAAGAGCGTGGTTACGAGTTAGTCGATGTGCAAACCGGTGAAGAGGCATTTGCTGAGCCGCCAGCAGGCTTAACAGAATAACGATTAACTAAGGTGCCGAGTGCACCTTTTTTATTTTTTAATTAAAGGAATGAGGATGACTTTAAAAGCAGTATTATTCGATATGGATGGCACCTTAGTTGACTCTGAAAGTGTGCATTTTAATTGTTGGAATGATATTTTAGCGCCGTTTGGTGTGCGCTATGACGAAGATGATTTTTGTCAGCGATTTTCAGGTAGGCCAACGTTAGAAGCGGCAATTGAAGTCGTTAAACAGTATAACTTATCGGTATCACCACAGTGGCTTGCACAAGCTAAATATGATGCATTTGAGAAGTTTGTAGCAACAGATTTGCCATCATTAATGCCTTTTGCACAAGACGTATTACAAGCGGTCAAAGACAGCGGACTTAAAATGGCACTGGTGACAGGCAGTGCGCGCCATGAAGCGATACCCATTTTAAAGGGCTATGGCTTTTATGAATGGTTTGACTGTGTTGTCACCAAAGATGATGTACGCAATCCCAAGCCTGCCGGCGACCCATATTTATTGGCACTTTCAACCTTAGGTATTTCAGCCGAGCAAGCCATTGCGGTGGAAGATACACATACCGGCGTCACCGCTGCTACGAATGCAAAAGTAGCTGTGGTAGCCATACCCAATAAGCACACTTTAGAACATGACTTAAGTTTGGCATTTGCGCGGATGGATAATTTACAGCAACTATGGCAATGGGTACAAACTAAGCTATAGTTTAGTCTACTTGGCAATAAACAAGGGACTAACATGCTAAAGGGATTAATCATAGTGTGGCTGTTGCTCATCAGCTTTAACTGCTTCGCAACAAAGCCACCCATAATAGCAAATGCACAACTAGCCAAGGTGTATCAACAAGACAACGCCCCCGCCATTGAAAACTACTTAGTGAGTGAAAAATTTGATGGGGTGCGGGCTATTTGGACTGGCACTGAACTGATCACTCGTAACGATAACCTCATACATGCTCCTGCTTGGTTTGTAGCCGATTTACCGAATGTACGATTAGATGGCGAACTGTGGACCAAACACGGTGATTTTGCTGCACTCAGTGGTATTGTTCGTACTCAAAAACCACGAGATAGTGATTGGCAGAAGGTGACTTATCAAATTTTTGATATGCCAGATCAAACAAGCCCTTTTCAAACACGCTATGAAAATTACCTTAACTTAGTTAATCGTATAAACCGTCCACATATTCAGGCTGTGCAGCAGCACCACTTCAAAACAGAGCAAGCGCTATCGACCTTTTTTGAGCAGATAGTCCAACTAGGTGGTGAAGGGGTGATGCTGCACTTAGCGTCAGCTACACATAAAAGTGGTCGCAGTGATGCACTTTTAAAGTTAAAGCCTTATTTAGATAATGAAGCCGTGGTGATTGAGCATTTGCCCGGTAAGGGTAAGTACCAAGGCATGTTAGGAGCACTACGGGTAGAGACCGCTGAAGGCTTACAATTTAATATTGGCACAGGATTTACCGACCAACAACGGCAAGTACCGCCAAAAATTGGAGCAACAATCACCTATCGTTATCATGGTTTTACCAAAAATGGTGTGCCGCGCTTTGCCAGTTTTGTGCGCGAGCGTAAAGCTGAATAACGTTTAAAAAAATCGATAAGTATGCTAAATTGCGCGGCCTTTTGATAAGTAGTGGTGGCGAAATGTTTGTTGGTTTTGATTATGGTAGTTCAAATTGTGCAATGGGTGTAATGAATGCACAAAATGCTGTCGAGTTAGTACCGCTAGAACAAGGCAAGCATTATTTACCTTCTACTTTATACACTCATCATAGTGCCTTAGTGGTTGATTTTGTTGCTCAGCATTTAATGGGTACTGCATTTGAGCAAGACTTTAAAAGTCAGCGTCAGGCATTGTTAAATTCAATGGTGCGGATCAAGTCGGATTTAGATCTCGCAGCGGGTGAAGAAAGCCTTTTTATTGGTCGCGAAGCCATTAGCGAGTATGTGCAGTTTCCTGAAGAAGGCTATTTTGTTAAATCCCCTAAATCATTCTTTGGTGCCACAGGTTTAAAGCAAGGGCAAATCAACTTTTTTGAAGATATTGCCACCGCGATGATTTTAAAAATTAAACAACGTGCAGAGGCATCTTTACAAGACGCATTAACGCAGACCGTAATTGGCCGTCCTGTTAATTTTCAGGCAGTGGGTGGCGAAGAATCAAATCAACAAGCACTTGGCATTTTAGAGCGTGCTGCTAAACGCGCAGGCTTTAAAGACGTGGCGTTTTTGTATGAGCCGCTCGCAGCGGGCATTGATTATGAAAGCGACTTACAGCAGGATCAGAAAGTCTTAGTTATCGATATCGGCGGTGGTACCAGTGACTGCTCGTTTGTACAAATGGGCCCTAGTTTTCGTAACAGTAATGAACGTGACCAAGACTTTTTAGCCCACACTGGTAAACGTATTGGCGGTAATGATCTTGATATTGCGTTGAGCTATCATGCGTTGATGCCACTACTCGGGCTAGGCAGTAAGTTTAAATCGGGTTTACCCTTGCCTAATCAGCCGTTTTGGCAAGCATGCAAAATCAATGATGTAAATCTACAAAGTCAGTTTTATAGCCAGCAACACGCTCGCGAGTTACTCACTCAGCTGCGTGAAGTAGAAGCACCAGAGTTATTTCAACGATTGCTCGATTTACAGCAAAATAAGCAAGGTCATCAGTTAGTTCAACAAGGGGAAGCGGCAAAAATTGCCTTGTCATCAGCCACTGAGTTTAACTGTGAGCTTGGCTTTTTAGCACCGCAATTAAATAAAGTGTTATCCCGTGATGATTTAGCATTGGCGGTTGATGATGCAATCATGCAAATTGTTAGCTTAGCAAAGCAAGCAATTAAAGAGGCGGGCGCCGTGCCTGATGTTATTTACCTTACCGGTGGTAGCGCCCAATCACCGCTGATCAAAGCGGCGCTAGTTGAGCATTTAGGGAATATAAAAATGGTTAACGGTGATCACTTTGGCAGTGTCACCGCTGGACTCACTAAATGGGCAAGTATGCTTTATCGCTAAAATAGAGGCACTTTTATAGTGTCACTTGCCGGGTTGCCAGGTACTTTTCGTAATCTGGCAAGCTACGTTCAAGCTCTACATGCATTAATGATGAGCTTAATAACATATCAGCACTGACTTCATTACAGGCCACTGGAATATTCCATACCGCTGCTAGTCTCAATAATGCTTTAACATCAGGGTCATGAGGCTGAGAGGCGAGGGGATCCCAAAAGAAAATCAACATATGGATTTCGTGTTCGGCTATTTTTGCGCCTAATTGTTGATCGCCCCCCATAGGACCACTGAGTAATTTGATTACGTCAAGCCCGGTATTTTTCTCGATTAAGTGACCCGTAGTACCTGTGCCATATAATGTATGCTGACTCAAGTTGTCACGATGTTTATTACACCACGCTTGCAATGCGGTTTTCTTTCCATCATGAGCGACTAGGGCAATATTTTTTTTTGCGGGTAATATTTGTTGTTTTTGTTCCATGCTGACTCTTATTATTTTTTACACTAAAAGGTTAATAGCAAGTGCTATAAACACAATACCTGTAATTCGGTCTATCCACAATTGAGTATTTGGGTTGTTCCTGAAATAACCGGCTATTTTATCGCCAAAGTAAATATAAGTGCAATCAATTGGGAACGCAAAAATAGGGTAAAGCAAGCCAAAAAAAGCGAGTTGGGATGTGGTTGAGCTCGATAAACTGGGATCAACAAACTGAGGTATAAAAGCAATAAAAAACAGCGCAACTTTTGGGTTGAGCACTTCTGTCATCATCGCTTGGAACATGACATTTTTCTTTTTGCTGGTGCTTACATGGGGTTTATCCCCGCAGTCGTCAGCTATAGTGATAAAGGTGCTTTTTAGCATCATTACGCCTAAGTAACATAAATAGCCGGCACCCGCATATTGCACTGTAGTGTAAGCAAGCTCTGATGCTTTTAAAATTGCAGTTAAACCAACCACAGCAAACAAGGTATGTACCACCCCTCCTAGCGCAAAGCCAAATGCACTTTGTAAACCTGCAGAGCGGCCATTGGCAAAAGTTTGCGCCATTAAAAAAGCGTTTGAGGGCCCCGGCGCCACGGCAATTAAAAAGCTGGCTGTTAAAAAGGAGAGTAAAAATTCATAATTTATCATTGTGTTAAGTATTCTTTGGATGGTAGGCGTGGGCTTTATTGCTCAGCAGTATAGCCCATAGGGGGAGTAATAATAATAAGTGAAACGCAATAAATTCTGGCGCATTAAAAGGCAATACTTGGGTGAGCATGACCAGCACTCCTGCACCGCTCATTTGCATTAAGCCAATTAATGCGGATGCGGTGCCAGCCTGTTTAGCAAAGTGTGATAATGCCATACCAGCTGCCGAGCCTAAACTGAGTGAAAAACCTAAGGCAGCAATAAGCACGGGTAACATAAAGGTAAAGGCACTTTTAAATTGGCCAAGTATTAAAATTAACACACCTGAAAAAATTAATAAGCTCATACCTAAGCGTAACGCTTTTTGGCTGTGCCGCTTAATATATAATGGGGCAATAAAACTGGCGACAATACTGACAACTGCATTGAGTGTGAACCAAAATGTAAAGTCTGCCACTGAGCCGCCAAGCTCAGTCATGATCCAACCAGGAGCTAAGGTCACAAAGGCCAAGATTGCTGACATTGCCACCATACAAATTAAGCTATTAAAAAGGAAAATAGGCGTGGTGATGATGGGAATAAAACGGCGTAAATCCAAAATATGCCCTTCATAGTAACTATCAGCCGGACGTGTTTCTTTAAAGTACATTGCAGTGATTATTAATCCACAACAGGCAAACCCAGCCAAAAATAAGAAGTTCATTCGCCAGCCAAATTGGACGGTGAGCCAAGCGCCTAAAATGGGTGCCAATGCTGGAATAAAACAAACAATACCATTTAGGTAGGTGATCATTTGGCCGCTTTTCGCACTGCCATAAGTATCACGAACAATCGCAAATGCCACCACAAATGTGGCACATGCGCCAAAGCCTTGCAGAGCGCGGGCTAGCATTAAAAGAGCAAAATTTGGCGCAAAGTAGGCTAACAATGCAGAGCAGCCATAAAGTGTAATACCAAATAAGGCGATTGGACGCCGCCCAAACTTATCAGCTAAAGGGCCAGCTATAAGTTGTCCTAAGCCAACAGTAAGCATAAATATAGCAACAGTAAGTTGCACTTGCTGTTCATCAATATATAACGCGTGAGCTATATTAGGAAAGGCTGGTAAATATATATCAATCGCTAACGGACAAAATATGACCAAAAGGGCGAGGGTGAAAATAATACTAAGCTGGTTATGGCGATTGGTTGTGGGCATGAGTACTCCTTATGCCGCGTATTTTAGGCACCCAACAGCAAAAAAGAAAGGGCATTTGACCCCTCTTGCTGAATATTGCTGACGAGCAAAGGGAAATACTCTTTTTTAAACTGGTCTGATGTGTTAATTTGCAAACAGCTATCTACAATGAGAAAAATGATGAGTAATAAATCAGCAGTTTTAACAGCATGGCGTACTTTTAAACGCTTACCGTTTGGGAATTGGCTATTTACTAAAGTAGTGTGCTTTAAAGCCCCTTACTTTGGCTCAATGAAACCTTATGTATTGGATTTACGTGATGGGCATTGCAGTGCCGTGGTAAAAAATCGTCGCTGTGTACATAATCACATTGGTACTATTCACGCTATCGCACAGTGTAATCTTGCAGAGCTATGTGCTGGGGTAATGGTTGATGCAACGGTGCCTTATAAAACGCATCGTTGGATCCCTAAGTGCATGACGGCAAATTATTTGGCCAAAGTAGACACAGATGTAACTGCGGTAGCAGAGATCCCAATGCCAAGGCAGTGGCTAGATAAAGAAGATTTAGTAGTGCCCGTTAAGCTTTATAATACCCGCAATGAACTAGTGTTCACCGCAGATATTACGATGTACATTACTAAGAAAACAGAAAAGAAAAAATAAACCGCTTACTCTTTTTCTGCGGCTTGCTTATTAAAAAATGACAGGTCGTTATCAGCAGTGCTTAGTACTGATGCGAGTTCAGGTTTTGACTCTGTACTATGGGTAACTAACTCAACGGTTTCAGCTTCGTGGCGTTGTTTTAAGTTACCTTCGATAATCGCTCCAGCATCAATACTGAGAGTATCTTGGTAAACGTCACCATGTACTTGTGCTGAGCGTTCAATGACGACTTTACTAGCATTGAGTGAGCCAATTATCTTGCCTTTGACAATTACGCTTTCAGCAATTACAGAGCCTTCTACACAGCCTGTATTACCGATCACTAAATGATTAACACGCACATCACCATCAATGCGTCCATCAAGTTGCACTTCACCTTGGCTGATCAAGCTACCCGTTAAACGAACATCTTCAGAAATGATCGATGGCGTGTGGTTGGTTCTTTTTAATTGTGAATCAGAAGAACTACTTACAGTTGATTTTTTTTTACCGAACACGAGAAAGCGCCTTTGTTATTTTTACAGGGTTGACATGTTTGTCGTTAAGTAACACTTCATAGTGTAGATGAGTACCAGTACTTCTGCCAGTGCTGCCCATTAAGCCAATAACATCATTTTTAGCAACGGTTTGGCCTTTTTTTACTTTGATTTTATTTAAGTGACCAAAGCGAGTTACAAAACCATTTTTATGTTGTAATTCAATAAAGTTTCCATAACCACCATTACGTCCTGCGCGTAGCACTGTGCCATCTGCAGGGGCAAAAATTTCGGTTTTATGCCAGCCCGCTAAATCAACACCTTTGTGAAAAGCGTGACGGTTATTAACGGGATCTTTACGCAGCCCAAAACTGCTCGAAATATAGTAGTTTGCAGCAGGCAGAGTTTGCGGTAACTCGCTGAGAAGGTTTTCGAGATTGTTTAAGGCAAGTAACTTATCGGCAATGGCTAAAAATTCAGTCGGAATTTTGGACTCATCAAATAAATCCAGCGGACCACCTTGGGCTGTTTCTGACACTTCACCACTAAGGCGACGGGATAAGGCAGTATCAAGTCCTGCACCTTTTAGCATTGTTAAAATATCGCGATGGCGCAACTCTATTTGCTGCTCGATTTGTAGAAAGCTTTGTAAGTAATGTGCCTCGAGTTGCGTAATGCGCTGTTCAACAGACTGTACACTAACTTGGGCACTGTCAGGGCTTTTTTCATCAACGAGAGGCTCATGAAAATCGCCTTGTAATTCTTTAGTGTCGATATTCTCAATTGTTGCGGCATCGTCGATTGGATTGCTCATCGACTCGGGTAGAGAATCGATCATGCTTTGTAATAAAGCTTGTTTTTGTTCAAGTACCGCAAGCTGTGCGAGTTGTTTTTCGTATTGCTGCTGTTGCTGCTCTTTTTGAAGCTGCCACTGTTGTTGCTTTGATAGTTGGCTTTGTTCAATATCGGAGATTTTGTTGGTTTGCGAATAAATTTGTAAAGTAGATATGGTCAACCAGGCTAAAGCAATTAAAACAACTACTACAGCTGAAACTTGTAACCAAGGGGCTAATATCACATGTTTAACCTCACCATTTTGGCGGATCAACAACTGTCTAGCTGGGAATAGTTTGTGATAAAAAGACTTAATAAATGCTGACATGGCTTATAAATACTGGCTATTAACCGAATTAAGATAGCAATCTGAGCTGAAAAAGCCAGTAAAAAATTGTAATTTATCTTAAAAAAGGAGGCATTGGTCGCCTCCTTCAAAAAATATATTTAATAAACGTTTACAATTTAGTTACTTAGCAGGCAGAACCGTACCTTCAACGCTACCGAAACCAATACGTGCAAAACCGTCTTTTTCACACCAACCACGCATAATTACGTTATCGCCATCTTCTAAGAAGCTACGTTGCTCACCGTTATTAAGCGTGATTTTCTCTTTGCCACCACGAGAAAGTTCAAGTAAAGAACCTGCTTCTTCATGCGTTGGCCCAGATTGTGTACCAGAGCCTAACATATCACCAGGCATAAAATTACAGCCATTTACAGTGTGGTGAGTAACCATTTGTGCCACTGTCCAGTATGAATGTTTAAAGCTTGACTTAGATACCTGTGAAGGCGCTGCACCTTGTTCACGCATTTTTGCGGTCTCAATTTGTACATCCATTTTAATATCAAAGGCACCAAGCTCACGGTTTTTGCTTGATTCTAGATAGTCTAATGGTTGCGGATCGTTTTCATCCCGTGTCCATGATGTTCTAAAAGGTGCTAATGCTTCTGTTGTAACAATCCAAGGTGATACAGTTGATGCAAAGTTTTTCGCTAGGAATGGCCCAAGTGGTTGGTATTCCCATGCTTGTAAATCACGCGCTGACCAGTCATTGAACACACAAAAGCCAAATACATGGTTTTCAGCATTTTCAATTGCAATCGCATCGCCTAATTCGTTACCTTTACCTAAGTAAATGCCTAGCTCTAATTCATAATCTAAACGTTTACATGGGCCAAGTGATGGCACGTCTGCGTCTGGCGCTTTAGTTTGACCATTTGGGCGATGAAAGGTTTGTCCAGATACATCAATTGATGAAGAGCGGCCGTGATAACCAATAGGCACCCACTTATAGTTAGGAAGTAGTGGGTTATCAGGACGGAATAGACTACCGACAGCTGTTGCATGGTAAATTGATGTATAAAAGTCAGTGTAATCGCCAATACGACATGGTAATGCAAACTCAATATCAGCTTGGGCAATTAATGCCTCGCTTAACTTAGCTTGCTCTGCTGCACCTTCGCGTAGTGCTTTTGATAACGCTAAACGCAGCGCTGACCAGTATTGCTGACCAAGACCCATAAATTCATTTAACGTTGCTTGGCTGGCAGCAGCTACGGCGGTTTGTGCATCGCCTGAGAAAATAGCCAGTTCGTTTACTTTGGCAAGGTCGATCACTTGGTCGCCAATGGCAACAGCACCACGAAATGCTTCGTCAGAGTTCTTACGACGTACTTCTGCAAATGGTAAGTTTTGAATAGGGAAGTCACAGTTTGCAACATTCGCTGAGGCTACCCAGCTAGTTAAATTTATATCATGGGTTTCGTTAATTAAACTCATTACATTTCCTTTGGTTTAGTCAGTCGCGCTTTACAGTGGATATGGTGATGATTAGCGCGATTTAAACAGTGAAAATTAGATTGTCATTTATAAAATAGATTAAACGACAAAAAGCAGCGAGATACGCTGCTTTTTAAATTTATAATGCGGTGTTTATAAAACGCCGCGACGCTCTTGGTCACGTTCGATTGATTCGAACAGCGCTTGGAAGTTACCTTCACCAAAACCACCGTCATCAACACGTTGGATCATTTCAATAAAGATTGGGCCAAATAAGTTTTTAGAGAAAATTTGCAATAAGTAGCAATCTTCACTTTGGCTATCTACTAGAATTTGATGTTCACGGATTTTCTCTTTGTCTTCTTTTACCCAAGGTACGCGGTCAAAAATAGTGTCGTAGTACTCAGGGATGATATCAAGAGTCGCAATCGTTGATTTATCAAGCTTATCTAATGAGCTAACTAAGTCATCAGTTAAGAATGCTAAATGCTGAACGCCAGGACCATTGTATTCACCAAGGTATTCATCAATTTGGTTGTTATCGTTGCCTTTACCTTCATTAATTGGAATAGAGAAGGTGCCGCACGGTGATTTTAGTGCGTAAGAAAGTAACGCGGTTTTTTGACCTTTGATGTCAAAGTAACGAACTTCAGTAAAACCAAATACGTCTTTATAAAAGTTAGCCCATGTTTCCATAGTGCCTTTATAAACGTTATTAGTTAGGTGATCGATACGGATAAACCCTTTATCAGCAACGATATTTTGCTCATTTAAATCTTCAAAATCTTGCTCATAAATAGAACCTTTATCGCCAAACTGCTCGATAAAATAAATTAAGCTGTCACCAATACCGTAAATTGCTGGGTATGGTAAGTCTTTATGAGTAGACTCCGTAGCAGGTTTTGCACCTCGTGCCACAGCGGTATCGAATGCGTGTTGGGCATTCTCTACACGCCAGCCCATAGAGCAAATTGCAGGGCCATGGCTTTTCGCAAACTCTGCTGAGAAACCATCACGTTCATTATTTAGTAAAAAGTGAATATCGTTTTGGTTGTAATAAACAATGTCTTTACCTTTGAATGTTTTTAGTTTTGAAAAACCAAAATCGGTAAACACTTTATCCATATAATCTGCATCAGGTGTAGCGTATTCAGTAAACTCAATACCTACCAAACCTAAAGGGTTAGTTACTTCACTCATTATAATTCTCCCGCAATAAGCACTGCGTCTTGTTGTGTCTGATGCGCAGATAATTAACCATAACGAGTAAAAGGGGAAGAGCCCGCATCTATTTAGCTAACAGGCTATTTGTAAATTAAATGGGACGATCATTTAAAAATGTAGATGGAATAGGGGAAGCTGTAATGGTTGCTGTTTGATAGTTAAATGTTTGCGCTCTTTAGGATTGCTTAGTTGATTGATATTAATGATTAATTTGTTTTAATTGAGGATGTAAACTAAGGATGTTAAGGGAGTTTCCTCCCTTAATTTAATCGCTGGATTGTAATTAATTGTTTACGCTCGGGCCGCGTTTGTTAAAAAACTTGCTGCGCTGCTCTAGCCACAAATTAGGTTTTATAGCGGGGGCACTTTGATAATGACGCTCAACCGTCTGGTTTAATGATCGTGTACTTGGCTCAAAGCGTAAAGTTTGCTGCGCGCCAGCCATGCTTTTTATTTCATCGCGAGTCATTGCGCGACCTGCATAAAGCAAAGCGTTTAAGTAACCGGGCTCTGTTTCATAGTTATTATCAGTCAGTAGTAACACGGCTTTGTTTAATGCCCAGCGACGATTAATTTCACCCTCTCTTTTTACGCCAGCCAGCTCACCATCAACGTACACTTCAAACACGCCATTATCTGGTGCTGTGTAAAAGACAAAGGCGATGCGATGCCAGGTATCTGATTGAGTGTTGCCAAAGTAACCACTTTCGCTGGTTGATTTACCTAAGCCACCTTCAGGATTAATGTATATATCAGCATCGTCTGTTAAGTAATTTACCGTATCGGTTTGCACCAGAGCGCGGTAAATGTCTTTGACTGCCAGTGGCCAGTAAATGTCCATTACTAGCGTGTAATCTGATACGAGGCCTTCATTGATAAAGTCACCATTAGCAGCTGTATTGAGGGTGATTTGTAGCCCTTCAGTAGGAGAATGATCGGTAAAGGCTAGTACGCCTGAAACACCGTCATTTAAATCGGCAATATTTAATTCAGAAGTGGTTTTAAATACCGTGTCTTCAGGGCCCCAGCCACTTTGTTCTGGATCGAAATAGCTAAGGGTTGATGGTCCGTAATCTGCTTTGAGTGGCTTACTGGGATCATCAAAATTCCAAATGGTAATATTTGCTTGATCTTGGCATGAGTTGAGTTGAGTGTTTGTATCTATATGCAGACACTGGCTGGTGCGGTAGCGAGCGTACTGATCAAGTAATTGCCATGTTTCAGCCAGTAATTGCGGCTCAGTAAAGGTAATACTATTGAAAAACAGCTCACCATTAAAAGCGGGGCCTTTTTGCAGCGCTAAATTATAAGTTTGACTGTCAGTAATACTATCTGGGGCTAATAATACCCAATCTGGTTGACTCGCTATCATGGTTTTTAATTCGCTACCATTTACCGTAATTTGATAAATTGCACTAAAGCCGGGTGTGTTAGAAGGTTGCCTTTCAACTTTAAAAGCATTGTGAAAATCTTCTTGTGTTAGCGTACCGGGTGTCCAGCGAGTTTGCACTTGGCTAGGATCAAAAAGGGCTGCATCTATTTGATACTGCTGTTTTACAGCACGAGTCGTGATCTCCATTATTTGTAACGCGCTCGGGTAGTTTTCTGAAATAGCTATTTCAGTATTGGCATCTGGAGCGTATTTACCCATCAAAAAATCTATTTGCGTTTGCAATGCTTCATCAACAGTCCTGATGTTTGCCGTGGCTACCGTATTGTAGTTGATATCACTAACCGTTTTAGTTGCTAAATCAAAGGTTAACTCTAAGTCAGTTAAACCTTGAGCAAAAAAGTTTGGCTGGATCACTAAACTGCCATTATCGAGTTGCTGAAAGCTTTCTCCGCCATGAGTATGACCACCGAGGACTAAGTCAATACCTGGCACGTTTTGAGCTATTTGTGTATCGCCTCCTTCTCCTAAGTGGCTGAGCATTACCATGTAATCCACATCCTGACGATGTTGCTCCACAATTGTTTGCGCTATCTCTTGCCACTGCCAATTCATTTTAAAATTGGTGATAAAGTCAGGAATTGGAGCGGTTTCTACCGGTCTATCTAGTTCATTCCAAGGCACAGAGGTCATGCCAAAAAAGCCCACTTTTAGACAGCCAACTTGAACAATTGAAAAATCAACTGCGTCGAAACTTTGCGTACTATCACCTGTGTATTGAGTGTTGCTGGCTAATACAATGGCGTGATCATCATTGGCGTAATCAAGTAACTGCTCAGGGCCCCATGCATAATCGTGATTACCCACTACACGGACATCAAACGCCATTGCTTTTATTGCCTCAACGGTGATTAAGCCTTTGGAAGTTTGCTCTGCCACGGTGCCTTTTTCATAGTCATCGCCACCATTGGTAAATAAGGTATAAGGTTGCTCACTTTGCGCGTGTTGGTAATACCCTTTAATACGACTAAAAAAGCGTTCTTTAAAACCAAATCGAGCATGGAGATCTGCTACATGAATAAAGCGCATTTTTTGCGTTGTTTCGTTACTCGGGCAGTTTGGTCCAATATTTTTAGTAATTGGAACAATGGGTCGAGATTTAATAGCGAATGTACCTAATGTGGTAATTTGTGCGCTAACTCGGTTGTTTTCTGATGTGGTACTTGCGAGCGTGCGCCATTGTCCATCGATTAACTGAGCAATGGCAAATAGTTGGTTATCAGCAGCACTTTCGGTACTGATTGATAAAGTGCTTGGAGTGTTAAACGATAGATCTTTTGGACTAAAGCTATACAGTGCAGAAATGATCCCCTGTGCTTTATTGCTTTCATCAAGGGGTGTTTGACTAAATATAAAACGTGTATCGGTATTCACCGCATTTTTGGGGATGCTGATAGTGACTAAGTCATTGTCAAAACTTTGTGTTAACCCATCATTAGCAGAGATTATTAGATCCGTTTCATCTACAACAAACGCGGTATCTTTAACTGTATTGTCTCCGCCACATGCATTTAAAAGGCAGAGCAATAAGATGACTAAAAAGAGTTTTTTGTATATTGAAAAGGGCATCGTAGTCCGTACAAAGTTCAAATTGACGGTGAGTATAATAGCAGTATTTAGGGACGTGATATAGAGGGGATTGTTTAGAAAATCTCCACAAGCAGGGCTGCTTGTGGAGAAGCTTTGAACGCTTAATTACGGTTTTTCAGCAACTACTTCCAGCTCTTCAGCTAAAATGTGCTCTTGTGTGTGCGGCTCGTGTTGACCCTCAGCACCGTGCATCCATTTAACAAGTTTGTCACTTAGTAAGTACATGATCACTGCAGAAAGTACAGCTGTTGCACCTAAACCAATGAAAATGCCTAGCGCATTATCAAGGGCTTCTTCACCTTCGCCTAAGAATGAACCTACAAAACCGGCAATCTTATTCGCAACTGCTGTACACAGGAACCAAATACCCATTAACATTGAAGCTAAGCGTAGTGGGGCTAATTTACTGACCATAGATAAGCCAATTGGTGATAAGCATAACTCACCTAGTGTATGGAATAAGTAGAATAACACTAACCACATCATGCTGATTTGTAATGTATCACCTTGACCTTGAGTCATAAGAGCTAAAATCATAGTGATAAAGCCAAGTGCCAAAAAGACTAATGCAATTGCAAACTTAACTGGTGAGTTTGGCTCTCGTTTATCTAGTTTTAACCAAATAATAGCGACCAGTGGGGCAAAAACAATGATGAAAATAGAGTTTAATGATTGGAACCATGACGCTGGAATTTCAAAGTTGAATAGCATACGGTCAGTATAATCATTAGCGAATAAGTTCATTAGGCCACCGGCTTGCTCAAACCCCATCCAGAAAATGATACTAAATACACTCATAGTAAAAATAACTTTAATGCGGTCAGTTTCAACTTTTGTTAAAGGAACTTTAACGTCAGAGTTAGATTGCGATTGCGCTAGCTTGGCTGAAGGAACGACACCTATATCGCCTAAGTACTTGTTACTTAATGCAACTTGCATTGCAACAGAGATAAGCATACCAATCCCCGCAACGATGAAGCCGTATTGCCAACCCATAGCAGCCGCTGCATAACCGGCAACTAATGGACCTAATGCGCCACCTAAGTTAATGCCCATGTAGAAAATAGTGAAGGCACCATCACGACGTTGATCACCCTCTGTATATAAGTCACCAACCATGGTTGAGATATTTGGCTTAAATAAACCGTTACCCATACATAGTAATGCTAAACCAATGTAGAATACATTTTCTTCTTGGCCAGCTAGCATGCTATGCGGAATACCCATAGTGAAGTGACCAGCCGCCATTAATAGGCCACCGATGATGATTGCTTTACGTTGACCAAGTACGTTATCGGCTAACCAACCACCAAATAATGGCGTGATATAAACAGCCATAGTGAATGTACCGTACAGGCTTAGTGCGTCGGCATTACTCCAACCAAAACCACCTTCTTGAACAATCGCAACGAGATATAATACTAAAATGGCACGCATGCCGTAATAACCAAATCGTTCCCACATTTCTGTGCCGAACAACAGGAATAACCCTTTAGGATGCCCTAAAAAGTCACCTGCTTTAGGTAATGAACTCATATTTACTTCCTAACTCAACGTTAATTATTGCGGCCTTATATTTTTTGCTTTAATCGTTCATGTGATAAAAACACTGATTGAACGGGCGGCCATGATTTTGTTTTTTATGCAGCTAAGGTAATGGTTTGCTCACTAAGGTATTCCTTAGTGGGTAAGAGTCACACCCTTATCCTAGCTACAAGTGCGGCTAAGTATACATACACCTTATGTGCAGGGGAAGTGCTTGCGATAGTTAGCTGTACTGTGGTTTTAAAACAGTGACTAATAGTCTGCGTAAGGCACTACAGGGGTTCCAGGGAAAATCATTTCACTATAAACAGGTTTAAAGTAATAGCGGAAATAAAGCTGAGCATAGTTAGGCTCATAAAAATCAGCACGATCTAAGCTAAAAAAGCCACCAAAAAACCAATGCGGTGTATAGCGGTATTCAAAACTACCGCCTAGGTTATACGAGATACCCGAACTTGTGTCGCCTTCAAAAATGGGGCTGATACCTGTCGTCGTTTCGCCCCTGACAATTGCTTGCTGCTGTAATAGCGGATCGTTAGGGAAAAACTCACTGTCATCTGTGGTAGTCGTTGACCAAGAAATCCCCGCTCGAAGGCGGTAAATAAAGTCGTTATTAACGCGACGGTCATAAATCACTGGCAGTGATACGCCTATATAGTTTTGTGGACTGTAATAACCGCCATGACCAAAAGTTTCTTCGCTTAGATTATATTGATAAGACCAATGTAATAAGTTTGCACCTAGCGTTAACTCGGTATTCTTTTCACGAATATAGCGGTTATAAGCGCCGCCCATAAGGCTGTAACGTTGGTTTTCTTTAACGTTTTTACCTTGTAATAACTGAAAATCAGTCGATGCCCAAAATCCCCAGTCGAGCCCTAAATCATGAGATAGATTAAAACGTAAACTGGTCGCTCTTACACCCCCCCAAACTTCGTTGGTGAATACATCTTCAAGGCCTGCATACGATAAAACTGAACTGGTTAATGGGCGTTTATTGAGTGTTAGGCTATATCCAAAGTTACCAAAATCACCATTGTAATCAATACCCCAGACAATATCTTCGACCAAAAAACCGATTGGTGTAGTACCAATATCAAAGCGCCACGTATCATTAAACCATGCCAAGCCTATATCAATGCCTTCTTGTTGTGGTTCAATACTATTTAACGGACAATCTAAGATACACAATGCACCTTGACCATAGCGACTGCCTGAGAAGCTTTCATCAAAGCGGGTTTCTTGACTGGAGATTGTCATTGGGTCAAGTTTAACAATCCCAGTGCCTTGCCAAAGTGGGAAGCCGATCTCAATAGGCATAGATCCAGCGCCTAAACTGGCATCACTTTGAGTACTGGTTTGACTGCTAAAGTTAACACCACTGGTGATATATACCTGATCTTGTTGCTGCATGCGTGCCAGTTCACGTTTTGCATTATTTACGTACCAAGGTGCGTCATCGTCAAGGGTGTAAAGCTGATAATTTAGGTCAGGGTTATTTGCAACTTTAGCACTACTATATGGCTCTATTGCTTCTAAATACCATTGTTGGGCATATGCATTTTGTTGGTGTTTCTCAGCAACTAGCGCGCCTTGATAATATAACTCTTGGCTATGGTTTGACTTTGTTAATAGCGCTTTTGTTAAAGGAATAACAGTGTGTTGATCTGAGTAATCAATTAATGCGGTCATCAATAACTGTTGTTGATAAGTTTGCGTAGGGCTTACATCATTTACTAAGGTTGCAATGATACGATCTGATAATTCGTGATTACCCAACTCACGGCTTGCACGGGCAACAGCTAAAGCGGTTTGTGGCTCAAGCGTATTACCCAATTGTAATTGCGTTTGGTAAAGTTTTATGGCCATTTGGCGATGATCAAGTTCAATATATGCTGTGATCAAAGCGTCAGCAAGCACGGCATTATTAGGGTGTTGTTGCAACAGGGCGTTTAATTGCGATATGCGTTGTTCGCCTTGATTAAATTTATTAATGTAAGCAGCTTGCAACGCGAGCCATCGATCACGCTGTTCGTTACCGGCGGCAGGTGGTAATTGGTAGTTGACAAACCAGTGCTTAGTTAGGGTTATGTCTTCACTCTCTAATAGCCATTGACCGTAGGTCATATGCCAATAAGGGCTTAGCGTATTATCACGACTAAGGGCTGCATTTAATTGCCTTTCAGCGTACTGATTTTCATTTATTTGGCGCCACTGCAAGGCAAGCTCTGCTTGCATTAATGGCGTGAGCGGCTGTGCTCCAAGCTCAGTTAAGTTATAAATAACTGTTGCCTTACTTGCGTTGTTATTACTTGCCAGTCGGTTCATTTTTGCATTAATAGCTAGCTGCTGTGCCAGCTGTTCAATCTCTTCACTACGGGCATTATTTGGTACGAAATTTAAGGTCTCCAGAGCACCTTGATAATCATTTAACGAGCGTAAGAATAATGCATGGCTGTAGCGAAGCTCTGCATCTAGCGGAAACTGCCATAAAGTTTTTTTATACAACGCTTTAGCGTGTTCGAGTAAACCTTGTTGTTGATATAGATTAGCTAAATCGTAATATAACCAGCTTTCTAGAGGGGTTTTCTTAATCGCTAATAACAACAAGCTGACCGCAGCATCTAATTGACCCTGGGTAGTGAGTTCATCTGCTCTTTGGCGTAATTGCTTACTTTGAATAACCTTATAATCTTGTGCAATCACAGCTTGCTGCGCACGGGTTAAATTTTCGTAAAACTGATCACTGCGTTGGTAGTTATTATCGCTACTGGTTAACGATAACATTGCATTAAGTACTTGGGCATTAAGTGGATCGTGCTTTAACACCGTTTGATAAGTGCGCATTGCTAGTTGATAGTCACCACGAGCCTGAAATAGTTGCCCCTGATAAAAGCTAACGGTATTGGGATCTTCATCTAATGTGGCAGCAAGGTCGAGTTTTAATTGCGCTGCTTTAAAATGCTTTGCTGTTAATGCATGTTTTGCTTCATCTATGTACTGCCAAAACTTTGCCGTTGTTGCTAAGCCTTTATAGACTGAAATAAGATCAATGTTTTGTGTATTACGCTGAGCTTTTTTGAAGTAACTATAAGCTTGGCTATTGTTACCTTGGCGTAAATTCAGCAGCCCCAGACTGTTTAAAACGTCATGATCATTTGGTCGACCTTGTAAGGCTTGGAGCAATAAATTGTTTGCTTTAGCATAGTGTTTTTTCTCAAGCGCAGCGGCGCCTTGTAACCATTTTTTATATGCTGGATCAGCTTGCTTAATTAATTCAGCTTTCAGGCTTTTTTGAAAATCTGCATACTGTAACGCGCCCTTACTACTGTGAGGAAATGCTTTCAGATACGCTTGATAGGCTTGTTCAGTTTTCTTATCAATTGGCATATCTGCAAGAGCGTTAAGCCAACCAAATTCGGCTTCGACACTGTATTGGTTGCTATGCGCATAATAATTAAAAATTTCCAGCGCCTGTTTATCACGAGGCTTACGCTTTAAAATATGCCGTGCATAGGCAAGCTCAAAACGACCCACATTGGCAAAACGAGTTCTTAAAGACTGATAGCCGCGCAGTGCTTGCTGCCAACGATCCGACTCGGTGGCAATCCAGTTAATGTGCTCAAACTCATATTCAATACTTGGATATAAAGGTGAGAATAATTGATCATATATTTTCGTTGCAGCTTGGTATTGACCAGCACGAGCTAATAAACGAGCTTGTTGAATTTGTTCTTTATATTCAGTATTACTTTGCGCCAATAATGTTAATTGCGCTACACAAGGCTGCTTTTTATCAATATCAGTTAATTGATTGATCACAGCGCGTGCTTTTGTGGGTTGATTTAAAGCAAAATAAACCCGTGCTTGAGCGCATCGCACCAGTATATTTTTTGGTGCAATACTCAGTAGTTTATCCAAGCTATCAGTCATTAGTAATTGGTTTTGCTGAATTTCACCTAGCTTTACTTGGCTCACTAACCATTCAATTGAGTGTGTATCGAGATCGCTGGCACTGTTAGCACTGAGAGCTGAGCTAAAGGGTACCAAGCTAAAAAATAGCAAATAAAGTCGCCACCTTAACGGCATTCAGAACTCCAGTTTGGTACAAGCTTGCCCATTTCATCAATTCTAAATTGCTTATTGAGAGTACTCGTGCCGAATAAATACAGCACACTGTCATAATAACGGGTAGTGGTGAATGAAGTATCGATCATCATCTGTTGTTGCAACGCTGTAAGTGTTTCATTTTTATTATTAATTGCTAATAATGGCAACAAAGCTGCATTAAAACCTTGTGGGCCATTTTTATCTGCTTTACCCGTTTGTGCATAGGTCGTTAATGGCGCGTTTGTACGATTGACGACATGGGCAAGCATTGGCTGAAATTGCTCAATTAGCTCATTTCGAAAAGGGGCATTTTCAGCCATCATACTGGCCCATAAGTAGACCCTAATTGCATTGTAGCTACCAATATCAGGCGTGTTCTTATCGTAATAAAAGCCTTTACTAGGTTGATACAATACCCAGTCCGGACTGACTCCTGATTGACTTGTTGCCAGCAACATTTTTGCTGAAGCATCATGCAGTTGCTGCCAAGGTGAGTGAGGGTAACGTTGGCTGAATTGCTGTAGGATGAAAAGAGGCACGTAGCTTGGGTTTAATTTAGTGATATTCCCTTCATACTCAAAGCCTGCAGGGGCAGGTAAAAGAGAAAGCCCTAAGTTTGCAAGATGAGCGGTTTCTTCACGCATGATACGCTGGGCCATGACGGCTGCTAGCACATTATAACGCCTGTCTTGCCATAAGTCGGCCGCTTGAGAAAGGGTATAGGCTATCCATAAGTCAGAATCTGATGCAGGGTTTGAATCTAAAATTGCTTCCTGACCTTGTTGATTAATACCCCATTGCCACGCAGGTAAACGTGTACTTAGATCGCCCTCGGCTAAATGGGTTTCGGTCCACTCTAAAACGTTATCAAAGGTGTCACGGTCGTTGGCTATTAAAGCAAAAAATAGTGCGTATGATTGCCCCTCTGAGGTGGTGATCGATTGTTTGCTGCCCAGATCAATTACACGTCCCTGCGCAGTAATAAAGTGCTGTTTAAAGGTTTGCCATTGTGACCACGGTGCGCAACTGTTTTGAGCAACACTGGATGTTGAAACCAACAGTAAGGTTAATAATGAATATAGAGATAAATAGCCTTTCATTATTGTTTGTCTCCCTCAGCTAAACGTTTTTGAGTTAACACACCCAGTAAGCGCCATAAAATAAAAGATATAAGCAACAGAGTGAGGATTGATAACAGCGCTAAAATAAATGGATGATCAGAAAAATGAAACCAAATTAATGTATGGATAGGTATATGACCAATAAAGTATTGATCGTCAGTTTTTATGGTTTTAATACCTTGGCTATTAATAATTGCCGAACTACCGCTGATTAATGCCGTTTTATCATCTTGTATTAAACTGTTACTTAGCAATGAGTAGGCGTTATCGTTAGTTGCGATTAATGACACCACTGAACGCTCTGAATTAAAAGGAGATTGGAATCCAGAAATGATCCCTAGTTTTCCTTGGCTTTGGATGCTGACTTTGATTTTCTCAGGCTGATTGTTATCAAAAGCGCCGTTATAAATAGCCTGCTCAACAATGCGTTGATTGTTTTGCAGTAAAATACTTAATGAACTGTCATCCGTTAATTGATGAGTAAAAGCGTCTGCTTTGGCAATAATTACAATGTCTTTGTCATCCAGATCAAGCTCACTGTTAGGGTGTTTTATCGTCAGTTTATGGGTTGGGTATCCGGTAATTTCACCTAAGTGGCCAGTGAAATTTAACAATAAACTGATCGCGCTCGCAGAGCTATGTTGTTCCATAATTAGCATTGTTTGATGTAAATCTGCGTATTTAGTAAAGGGAAAACCACTGTTAGCAAACACGTTTAGATCTGGTAGCGCTATATAATGGTGAAAGTCACTCACATCAATGGTCGAACTACCGTCAATTACGCCAAATTCCCCACCTGCGGGAATCGCGGTACATTCACCAGCTTTGATAAGACCAAAATGAAAATTATAGCTAAGCTGATTTTTTTTACTAAGATCGAGCCCCGTTAACTCAAAATCTTGACGGGTTTGGCTTGGCTCAGAATTCGATAGTAACGGCATAATCGTTTCAGTGGTGAGAATGTGTGACTCGTTAGGAGTCAAAATGAAACCATCAATAAACTTATTATTAATCAACATGTTTAATCTGGATAAAATGGCTTCATCAGTCGGTGCATTTCTATAACGTAAGGTAATTGGGACCCCTTGTTGGCGCCATGTAAATAAATCAGGCGCAAAGCGTAAATCAAGGTTGATAGGTTGCCCGTATAAGCCCTGTGATTGTAATTGATTTGGGTATTCTATGAATTCATCAAACGAGACTGCACGATCGGATCTAACCCAGCGAGGTGCATCATAAGCTTTACGTAACGGTAAGTTATTAATTGCATCTATACTTGCAGTTCGGCCTGTCATCACCTTATGACCAAATAGCAAACCAACCACAGCTTCTTTTAATTGTGCGGTATTTTTCCCTAAAATTAATAGCACTTTAGCGTAGCGCTGCGTGGGACTAGAGATGATCTCCACTGTCGGTTTAGTTACGTCAGGGTAATCCAGCAAAAAATCAGGTTTATTATTGTTGGTAGCAAATACAACACTGTGTTGTGTTGGGGTATGATTAAATAACACAGGGAAATTTGCTTTTCGCCAATCAGCTTGTGCGCCAAACCAGCTTGATAGAGTAGCTGCAGCTTCTAGGGTGCTCTCATCTGGTTGCGATGCAAAAATAAATGGTAAGTTAAGTTGGGTGTAATCACGCTCATCATAAAACGGAGCAGGAAAATATTCTAACAGGCTTTCAAGCGCTAATGCTTGCTGCTGTAATGTGATCGAACTTGTTTTACTTAACTCGGCCCAAATAGTCTTGCTAAAATCATCTTGGCAAATCAAATCATAATAGCCGACTAATTCAAAGCGCACTTGATTAAAATCTTTGATCAGTTTCGGATTGAGCTCAATGCTATGGTTAGCCACTTGGTTGACAGGTGTTACTTGATCCTTGATAGGCAAGACAGAAATTAGGTTTTCGTTAAAATAAACTTTTAGATGAGATACTTGGCTCAGTAGCGCTGGAGAATGGCTAAAAGAAAAGTTTAACTGCAGTTGCTTGCTTAATTTATCTAAGCGATTCGTAAAGTCAACGCGCGTGTTATTATTTACCCCATCAAGCTTATATTGGCTTACGCCTAAACGCTTAAAGCTCAAGGTGAGTGTTTCTACTTGCGCATGCTCAGGATAGCCATTATTAAAAATAGTTTTATCTGCCAGTGGTTGGGCTGATAAAACACTGCTTGCAAAGCAAATTGAAAACAGTATGAAACAGAGTTTAAAGGTCGATTTAATCATGATGGTTAAAATACTTTTTTCGGATTTATTGGTAATAACGATGCGAGTTGCGTCATTGCACGTGTTATAAAATTAATTAATGGTTTTAGCTGATTCGGAGCATGGAAAATCAAATTATTAAAGCCACGAATGCTAGTTGTAAATACTTTCTTAAAACTGTATGAAGGCTTGTCATGTTTAAAATTATCTTGCCAGTCAAGCCATGCATCCGCACGCGAAAAGGTGCATTGGATAAATGCTTTTTGTTTTTCTAAATTTAGATCCCGTAGCGTTAAGCCAATTTGTTTATCGCGGGTGTTACATATATAAGTAGGAAAAGAAAATTGTTTTTTCCCCCGGCTCATTAATAGTTCAATTTTGTCATTGGTTTTGCACATATGCTCATGCGCTGTCTCAATACCCACCCCATTATCAGAATAGTCGGTAATTTTAACCTTCATCGTTCGGCCGTTGCTAAGTCGAATAGCAGCGGGGAAGTTGGCTTTTATCCGGTGTGAGCTGCGCACTTGCTTTGCTTCTGCGGCAACCGCAACGGCTGCACCTAGAATCATGGTGTTATAACTGGCCCATAACATACTGATCAATAACACGCCTATTTGTGAAGTATCGCCGAAAAACAACCGAAAAACGCCATAACACATGCCAATTACATTAAACGCGAGCAAAATAATATAAGGTTTAGAAATTAGCCAATCGTAGCGGGCTTTGTCATTAAAACCGCCTTTTTCGGTAACATTAAACTTGCCTTTATTGGGATTGAATAGCGCGACAGTGGTTGGTTTTAAGATATACCAAGCCAGTACGGACTCATAGACTTCTCCCCAATAAGAGTAGCGGTATTTACCTTGGATGCGCGAATTGGTTATTTTTACTTGCAACAATGTCGGCACTATATATAAAAAGATCGCGATAAAAGGGGCGTAGATAATATAAGCGTTGAAATAAATCAGCGCCAGTGGTGCGGTTAAAAATACTATACGCGGAATACCGGATAAGAAGTGCAACATCGCATTGATATAACACAACCTTTGGCCAATATTTAAGCCCTTGCCCAATAAAGGGTTGTCGAGCCGGAAAATTTGCGCCATACCGCGAGCCCAACGAATACGTTGACCAATATGGGCTGATAAACTGTCTGTTGCAAGGCCGGCAGCTTGAGGAATATTGATATAGGTTGTTTTATAACCTGCTCGTTGCATACGCAGCGCTGTATGTGCATCCTCGGTAACGGTTTCTACTGCAAACCCTCCTATTTCTTCTAATGCTTGGCGCTTTAAAACAGCACATGAACCACAGAAAAATGTTGCATCCCACATGTCATTACCATCTTGGATCAATCCATAAAACAACATGTTTTCGTTTGGTATTTGGCGATGATTATTCAGATTTCGCTCAAAGGGGTCTGCTGAAAAAAAGTGATGCGGTGTTTGTACTAAACATACTTTACTATCGTTGATGAATTGTCCCATTGTCATCTGCAAAAATGAGCGGGCAGGAATGTGATCACAATCAAAAATAGCAATGTACTCTCCACTAGTATGCTTCATTGCATGATTCATATTACCTGCTTTGGCATGTTTGTGATCTGGACGGTCAAGATAACCAACTCCAATCTCATCAGCAAACTCTTTAAATTCAGGACGTTTCCCATCATCGAGGATATAAATATTAAGCTTGTCTGCAGGCCAGTCGATACTTTGTGCTGCGATTGCAGTGGGTCTTACAACATTTAGTGGCTCATTGTAGGTTGGAATGTAGACATCAACCGTTGGCCATAAAGCGGTATCTTTATGCAATGGAATTGGTTTTCTGTGTAATGGATTAATGGTTTGAAAAAAGCCGAGAATAAGCACCAACCAGGCATAACTTTCAGCGAGCAATAAACCAATCCCTAAAGTAAGAGCTAGCGGATCGTGCCAGTTTAAAGTATCGGTATAACGCCACCATAAATAACGTGTTGAGCTTGTTACCGCTAAGGTGATCATGGCAATGGTTGCCATTTGCCCTTTCACACGCCTGAGTGAATAGGAAACAAGTAAAATTAAACTGATGAAAATGGCTTGTGCTTCAAGGCTAAATGGCACAGTAACAAAAATAACAACAGCTAGCGCCAGCAAACCATAAAACATGAAGTGTAAGAACCGGTTACGCCAAAGCTTGGCGCTTGCAATTTTTTGGTATGATTGAGTTGTTGATTTACTACTACCTAGTAGCCACAGCCGTTTGCAACTTCGAACAAGCTTAGTATCTAAGTAGCGAATAAATCGAGCTGATTTTTGAAAGAATTTAGCGCTATAGTGGGAGCGTATGCGATTTTTAGGCGCATTTTTTTTGACAGAGACGTTGAATAAAAGCAAATACAGACTTTGTAAAAAAATACGAATGCTGTTGGCTGGGGTGACAATTGGTTTGCTTACGTGAGGGTACAGGTAAGCAAGCTTTGCTTTTAAGCGACGTTTATTATTGTTATCTAGCTTGATAAAAATACTCAGCAGTAACAACAAAAATGGCAGTAAAAACGCTGCTAATGCACTTACTTTATGTTGGTTAAAGTAACTATGGAATTTGAAAAAAAGAAATCTCACTATTTTTTTAGTGAAAAAAATACTTAAAAAGAGTGACATACTCTTTTGTGTTACACTTGCGCGGCTGGGTTTAGTCATTGTGAGTCGCTCGGCTGACCAGCCAGCCTGCTAACGTTTCAAAATCATCATTGGCTACACTGTAAGGGGCGCAATTGACTGCGACATTTCTAAATGCAGTAGACTCACTAATGACTTCATCTTTATTGATATACAGAGGAGCTAATAATGGCACTTCTGATTGCCATAGCTGTAATAGATCAAATTCTAGCTCTGACGCTGAGTTATAACGATTCACTAAAAAGTAATGTTGCCAGTGATTTGTTTGTTGATTGAGCTTCAGTAAGCGCTTATAAATAAAACTGTGGCAAGTAGCATCACAATTAACGACCTCTAAAAAGATATCATCTGCGCATAAATTGAAGTGGTCTAAATCCAGGTGGGCTGGGCAATCAAGTAATAGCCAGCTGTTGTCATCAACTTTCAATTGTTCACAATCACGGATCACAGTTTGCAATTCATTAAGACGACTTGGCTCACTACCAAAGGGTAAAAAAATGACGCCGTCACTGTCGCAGTGAAATTCAGCTAATGCAGCGTTCAATGAATTGTAGTTACTCCAGCCAGTGTTGTGCTCCCAGCTTAAGCCTAAATGCAAGCCAAGGTCATTTTTGGGATCAAGATCGAGCACAATCACGTTAGTATTGGATTTTTTCAGTGCGCAGGCGAGATTCGCAACAATTGCAGTTGCACCCGTTCCACCTTTTATTCCTTTAAGGTAAATCTTTCTCATTTTTGGCTAGTTACTTTTAGTTCGACTCTGCGATAATGCGTGTGTATGTACCGATGATGAAACATCTTTGATTAAAGGGTATTTATTAATTGTCTGTAAGTTTTTCTGCACATCAACAATTTCAACATACTGTTGGTTTTTACCACCAAAACGTCGCAATAAGTTAGTAATATCATATTGCGTAAGGATAGTTGAATTTTTCACAACATGAGTCATTTTAATACCCCTAATAACATAATTTGACTAACTTATTTTCTAACAAGGTAATTTGGGGTACATTATATACATACCCAAGCACAAAACTAGTCGTAAAGTATTTTTTATAGGATAATATTCGTGCCTAACTTCAAAATTGAAGGGCTAAATTCAGCTTTAGCGTATTTAAAGGATAGCGCTAATTATACCCTGTTAGCGCCTTTAGAGAATCAAGTAGTTGAGTTAGCATTACAGTTATTACCTGATATGACTGGAGATGTTTTTATCCTTTCGGAGCAGATTGATTTATTTTTTGAATCTGCGCAATCAGCACATTTAAATGCACTTTATGAACAGGGTAAAGTACACCCGTTTTCTTTTAACTCTGATCCAATTGTTAATCAAGTCAGTACATTTAACCGCTCTATCATCAATGAGTTAAAGGCATATAAAGAATTAAAAAATAGCCTTGTATTGATACACTTTAATGCAACATTAATTACTCATGATTCAACAACTCAACTGCATGATAAACTTGCACTCTACAGTAAATTAGCTACTACTTACCAGTTAACCGTGGTTTTTATAATTACTGGTTCTGATATTGTTCATATGCGTAAAGAAATTCAAAAGCACAGTAGATTATTGGATGGTATTTTATATGTTAGTAATGACGCCTCCTTACTGACATTAGAATATGACTATTGGCGCCATAATGAAGGTGTCATAGCGCAAGAAACAGTGTATTTAGACATTGTCGATGGTTACCGCGTTACTCGCGGTCACTTTGATGAAATGCAAAGCGATGGATTAAATCAAGATTTTGATGAAAATGATGTTTGGCTGGTGAAAAGTGTTGTGCCAGAGGGCACTAAATTACCTCATTACTACCATGTGACCAGTGATAACGATGCCCTTTACCAGCAAGCTAGCCAAATGAAAGCAGCTACGTTGGTGTTTTCTGTTACTCGTTATACAGACCTTGCTGCATTGGCAAGGCAATGCTTTACACTTAGAAAACACTGTGGCAAAAAGCTGAAATTGGTTATCCAAAATGTTGATGGCATTATTCGCCATCAAGATGAGTGCTTATTTTTAACCCTAGGGGTGAACCTTATTCTGTATAGTTTCTCAGAGCCATCGCGATTGCTGTCACAAATTCAATCTATTCAAGGATTTTATTTCTCGCGACCTTTACCGCACTCTATTGAGCATGTACTGCAGTATAGCGAAAGTGCGCAGGCGAAAGGGTTTCTACCCTTTATGCAATTTGCTGATCAAGTGGTCAGTTATAGCAATTCAGCCGTTAACCTTGGGGTTAGTGGGGTGCTGGTAGTATTACAGCTGTTACCGCGTATAGAGGCAATACACCCGTTGCAATTGTTTCATGTTAAGCGTGAAGGCGACATTTTTAGTACTGTGGGTAATCAGGTATTCTTGTATTTACATGCGTGTCGTGAACATGACGTTGAAAATGCAATTAAACACTTATTCAAGCTACAAATCTCGGATTTTTTTGAGTCAAAAAGTGTACTTGCTGATCACTTTTTTATTCAGCAAGAATGTCGCCGTTTAAAACGTCATTATACGGACGCAGAAATACCTGATTACACAATGCAATTAAAAGAAAATGTGAGCTATATTTTTGATCCTAAGTCGGCTGATATTGCCACTTTAAATACCGCCACACCTGAATTCAAAAAAGTGATTCGGCCATTTGCAACTAAATACCCAATGACCTTAAAGGATAAGAGCTCATGAATTTAGACCAGTTTTTTATCACATTCATTTTAGCGTTATTATTGGGGATCGTGTTAAGTCAGGTTGGCAAGGGAATGTTTGTTTATCTTGTAAGGTACTATCGAAAACTGACATTTCGTCATGTTGTGTTAATACCTTATTCACCGAAAAAAGTAAAAAAGGACAGTAAGTGAAGCTCACCGGTTTAGGGGTTTGGAATTTATATTTTCTATTAAAATTTGTGTTGTTTATTCGTGGTGATATTTCATTTCATTTTTTGGAAAATCTCGCTTTATTTAGCTTTTTAGCCTTGTCATTTAGCATGCCATTAGTACAACGTAGCAAACATGTAATTGCGGTGGTGGCTGCAGTTGTACTGCTTTACTATGACTCCTGGTTACCACCTATTTCACGGTTAACGAAACAGGCCGCTAATGTACAAGATTTTAGTATTGGTTACTTTTTAGAGATCAGTTCAAGAGTGGTCAATGTTGATTTACTACTTGGTATTTTTGTTGCGGCTATTTTTTATTGGTATACAGCAAAATGGCTGCGTTATACCAGTTTTTCATTGTTAGGTTTTGGCTACGTTTATTGGCTGAGTACTTCAGTGCAACTGCCTTTAGAGTCTGCACCCGTTGTGAGAAATAGTCGTGAAAGTGCAGTAACAAACACACAAGTTGATGTAGTGAATACTCAGCAAACACCGGATCAACAATTACAGCGTTTTTATCAACAGCAAAGTTTGCTAACGAGCAATTTCCCAGCAGCTATAACTGGTGAATCATTTGATGTTTTAATTCTGAATGTGTGCTCTATTGCGAATGCTGATTTAGAGGCGATTGGTGTTGATGTAAATGAATTATTTGCTGATTTTGATATTTTGTTTAGCGATTTTAATTCAGCCACATCATACAGTGGTCCTGCAGCAATAAGGTTGCTAAGAGCCAGTTGCGGACAAACTAGTCAGCAGCAGTTATTTAAACCTGCCGCGCAGCAGTGCCACTTATTTAGTAACTTGGAAAAGTTAGGCTATAACACACAGGTTGCAATGAATCATGATGGTCACTTTGATGATTTTAAAGGATTGATCAGTACCTATGGTGGTATTAAAGTGCCAACATTGGACTTTACTAATTATTCACCGGCACAGTATGGCTTTGATGATAAACCCATCTATTCAGATCAAGATGTACTTACTAATTGGCTAAAATCGCAACCACAAAGTAATACTCCGCGAGCGCTGTATTACAATACCATTAGTTTACATGACGGCAATCAAGTGGCTGGGCAAAGGCGAATGAGCAGTATTGAAAGCTACCCTCGTAGGCAGCAGCAGTTATTCTCTGATATTGGCCAGTTTATTGCGCAGCTAGAAAAGCAGGGCCGTAATACATTGCTGATGGTTGTACCTGAGCATGGCGCCGCGCTTACTGGCGATAAGGTGCAGTTTTCAGGTTTGCGTGAAATACCGAGTCCAAGAATTGTATCAGTACCAACGGCGGTGAAGTTTATTGGTGCAAATGTAAAACATTCAGGATTAATTGAAGTGTCTGACCCTACAAGTTACTTCGCGTTGTCAGAGTTAGTAAGCCGAGCACTGCGTAATGATGTTTTTTCAGGGGCGGGCTCTATTCGCGCACTATTAGAGAACTTACCTGTTGCACCTAAAGTTGCTGAAAACCAAGACACCATTATGATGTATATAAATAAGCGCCCATATATTCAACTTGATGGCGGAGAATGGACAGCTTATCCGCAAAACTAATCCAGTTCAGCTAGTCTATTTTAACTACGAAAAAGCCGAGTAATAATTTACTCGGCTTTTGGTAACCTTTAAGACGTTTTTTGCTTAGTGGCAGTAGTTACTATCAACAAACGTTAAATCATTAACATGTGAAGGGCCATCCATTACGAATGTTGCCGCAGCTGTATTCTGATCGAGCATATAGATTTTTGCGTTCTCGCCTTTTACACGTCCTGATACATAAATAGTACCATCAGCAGCAATTGCAATCCCTGATGCTTGAGCCACATTATGCTCGCCAACTAATGATAACTCCATAGAGCCTTGGTCAAGTGTATAAAGTGCTTTACCAGTAAGCACATAAAGTATGTTGTTATCAGCTGAGTATGCAATGTCACCATCGGCAAATGAGTCACCAGGGAAGCTCAGTTTACCAAGTACAGTTTTATCACCTGTAGTAAGGTCAAAATCATACATGTACGTTTTACTCGTTGCACGTAATGTGGTGCCATCAGCGCTCATTACAGAACGGTAAATTGGGTAAGACGTTGCTGATGTAACTAGCGCTTGCTCATTTGTTGCAAGATCAAGAGAAAGAATTTGTGACTCTTTCGTAGTACTATCTAGCTGCTCCATAAAATATAAAACACCATCATGAGATGCAATATTCGATGCCGTATTAGTTAAACCCGCAACCGTTGAATAAGTATTTGTTTGTGTATCAAAGTGATAAACAAAGCCATCTTCATTTGAGCCAAAGTTATTAATGCCATATAAGCCAGATGCACATTTGGCAGTCACTTGAACATTATCAATTAGGGCACCTAAACTATCTGACTTACCAGCACCAGCAAACTTAAGCTCAGTTGCCGACGAGCTGGCTTTTACCGTGTAGGTAAATTTTTGCCAACCGCGTGTTGTAGAATTTAAGGTATCTAATAACTCGCCATCCCAATAAACTTCAGCTTTGTTGGTGGTTGTATTACCACTTACGCGTGCAGAGTAATAAAAGCTTATTTCATAGTTATGATCGGCTTCAGTATCTAATGTTTGCATCACATTATAATTGGCTGTTGAGTCCAACTCTAAATACTGAACTCCTTCTTGGGCAGTGATCAGACCAAGCCGATTGGTTTGGATTTCAAATTTAGCATTGTTTGAACGCTGCCAACCTGGGAGGTTATTTAATAAACTCCATTGTCCAGAAATTGTTGCAGTATTTTCAAAAGAACCATTAGTAACTAAATTTGTTGATGCTGCTGCAAAGCCTGAAGCAATTATTAAAGGTAATGTTGCAAGCTTAAAGAATGATTTTTTCATTTGTTTCTCCTACCAAAAGGTTTGAATTTCTTTTGTTAACATTTAATTTAACAATTTATGGTACTATTGTACTGTATTTTTTGCTTTTCGGTCAAATGTTGAACATGGTGGTTTTTGCAATAATCATGGTGTTTGTTCTTATTTTAAAAACAATTTATTGATAAACAGCAACTTAGTTATTTAATTATTTTTTAAATAATTTCATTTTATTTTGTTGAAGTGATTACCGTCGTTTTTGGTGTAGTACGTTCGTTTGAGAGAGGCTGCAAAGCCTAGTAATTAAGACTTTGCAGGTTTAGGCGTGAATAGGGTTAATGATCACTTTTTTGTGAAAATGTTAGCCACCCTGGCTTTTGGTTACGATTTAACTTGGCTAAAACGGTAATGGCCTTTTCAAGAGTAATACGTTGCGTTGCGATATCTTTATAAACTTGGTTAGCAATTTTTTTACGCTTAACTGCGGCACCTGCGTCTAAGAAAGACTCCGCGACTTGGATGGCAAACCGGGTTAATGGGCCTTGCTGTTTGTCATCGGCTGGGTTACTTTCATACCGCTGATGTTTATTTAAACGTTCACTAATATGTACCAATTCCGCCTGACTATACTCATTTTGAGCATGATGTACTTTTTTAATCGCTAATAATGCATTGCTTAAATAAGTATATTCGAGATGACTAAAGCTGTTGATCAATGATAGGCGTGTTAAGGTTTTCTTAAATTGCGTTGCTGAACAGGCGTTATCTAATAAAGTGCTAACACTATCGTGGATCTTTTGCCATTGTTGCCAACTATACACATACCCTAAACCGGCTCCTTTTATATTTTGCATACCAATAACGATTTGATGGCTGTGTGGTCTCGCAAGTGATGCCAACTTGAGGGTTAACTGATTTGGGGTAACTTTAGGGTTACTGATCAATACGCATTTGCTTTTTACTAATTCTAATAATAATTTTTCAAGCTGATGTTGATGTTTCTGTAGATCGTCCAATAAAGGCTTTATTTGTTGGTAACTAATATAGTGGTTGAATACATCTAGTAAACTTGCTTGTTGCTGCTTATTTAGTGTTTTAGCATGTTTACTTAACCAGTCAGTAAACTGCTTTGTACTCACTAAACCTGTGAATTCATTCGCAGTGTAGTGGTTGCCCAATGCGGCGCTGATAATTTTGCTTAGTGCGTCCTCAGTTTTAATACAGTGTAACTGCGTGCACAATAATTCGAGTTCTTGTAAGTCATTATTAGTAATAATGCGCAGGTAACGTTCACGAAAAGCTTGTAAGTAGTAGCTGTAGAAACCATCCACATTAGTACCAATCACTACCATCTTATCAAATGGTAAATCCTCAGCGAGAATGTGAGCAAATACTTTTGAGCGAGCAACTCGGTCATTGCGGTTGTTGATCAAAGCAATTGTTTGTTTATTTGGATCATTGCTGAGGCTGAATAAATCTAATCGTCGCCAGTTCTCAATGGTAGCTAAGCGTTCATTGGCTGACATACTATTGACAAAAGACATCTTGAACTCTGCGAATGGGGCAGGGCTAAAATGTTGTAAAACACCAATGTCAGGCACAATGCGCTGTGCTGTTTCTTTAAATACAAAGTCTTTACTTAAGCCGATTTGGGCTGCCATTTTACAGACTAGCGCAATATTATCTGGGTGCTCCTCATATGGGTAAAGTGCTTTAATATCAGGGGTTATTTGATATCCTTCGCCCCAGTGTGATTGAATTAATGTGCTGTTTTTTTGTAACGCATCTTTGTCCAAAATAGGAAACATAGTTTGTTCGCTGGTAAAAACCAGACTGTTTGGCGCAATAAAATTAGCCATTTCTTTTGCGACATTAAAGCCTGTAGGCCCTAAAATATCTTCATGATCAGGGTAAGCGTTGGTAATCGTTGAGAAATTATCTTGCATCCATTGCCTGAGTATTTTTACGTAGCGTGGTGTCAGCCCCATACACTCCCAAAGAAATACATCCGCTTTTACGTTTTTAGCAAAGTGCAGGACATCACTTTGCTCCCAAATACTGGCTTTATCAAATGGCCTAAATAGTGGTACTTCAAATTGTTCGCCATTAGAGCGTGCGTAAATTAGAGTGGCTTCGCAGCCAGTTGTTTTTGTGATGACCTTAAGTGCAAGACTGCTGAACAAAGCGGCTTTTAATCGTTCAGTACCTGACTTTCCTCGTGTGCCCCAACCACCAATACTAACTGGAATTGCTCGACGATCAGCCTTAATACGGCGACTGACGCGAATGTGGCGCCCCCAAAAGTAAAGCATAAAGCCGACCACAAAGAAGATCAGCTGACCGATACTATTTTGATAGATGGAGTAAAGGTACTCTTTAAAATTCAACCAAATACTGACCAATAAAGGAGAAACACTCAGCTTGTTAAACAATTTATTGATACCAGGCTCGATGGCGAAAGAACACCCAAGTTGCTCGCCATAGGCTTTAAACTGAAAATTAAAGCCGTGTTTTTTTAGTGTGTTGAGGTAATTGTTTTGCTCAATCTCGTTGCCTTTTCGCATAGCATCTAAACTATCAAGATTAATCGTTAACCAACAATACGTTTTAATGCGTTGGAGTAATGATTTTGGTGGCGTGACTAGTAAAATACCATCGGGTGTATAGGTTTTTGCTGGCTGCTTTAAATTGTCTTGGCTTAGTGCGCTAAGTAAAAAATCAGGTAAAGGCAAATGCGGACGTGCTGAATATTCATCTGTATCAAATAATGGCTCGCCTGGCACGTTTGTGGCACTGATCTCTGCGACGGTACAACTAGGAACGTGCATAAAAGCGGAGGGTTTACGTGCTGTACTATGATTAAAGCTTTGGCGTTTGTCAGTGCTAGGGTTGCGCCATTCATGAATAAAGCGCCAAGCACGAAAGGCAAAGTGATAACCGCTGCGGATCCGCCAAGTTTGTTTATCTTTACTTACATTATAGCCTTCACTTTGCTGGGCTTTTCGGCTTAATAAACGACCTAATAATTCTTCATCTATGTCATCATCAAACTGCGATAAAGTGACTGTATTTGGCAGTGTTTGTTCTAACTGTGCCATTTTATTTTGATGTTGAAATGCAACAAGCTGCTCTCTGGTACGGCTGATAAATCGACGAATAGCAAGCGCTGGCTCGCAGCTTAATCGTTCATTGAGGCAGTTAATGTAGGTTGTAAATACAGTATCGGGTTCAGTAGTCTCTAATTGCTGATTGAGCATCATACGCGCGGTGAGCTCTAATGCTAAGCGTTTGATCGCGATACTCTCATTACCTTTGAGTAGTTGCCACCATAAATCAAATGCAAAGTGATCACTGTTTAAGCGAGGGCTACTGAGTTGTTTTACTAATGTAAAACGCACAGCATCGACCGTTTCAACTTGTAACCTAGTAGTAAGAAGTTGCTGTAAAAAGTTTAATGAAAAGTGGTTGGCTTGTTCTATGACACTTTGACGTACCCGTGGAAATCGGTGTTCGGCCAGCTCCATTAATAAGCGTTCACACAGTTGTGTGAGCTTGGTTTGACTAATTAATATTTTCGGCAGGGCTGCTAATATAAATAATCGCTGTTGCTCGTCGAGTTGGCAGTTATCATCTTGAGAAATTAACTGTTGCATAAAGGCACGAATATAAGTTGGCCGCTGGTGGATCAAAATTTCTAATATATCTAAACGAGCTAAATGGGGCGTACTGGTATCTTCTAACGCCAATACTAAGGTTTCAATCAAATTGGCACTTAGCTCAGGATCGCTATTGTGGTTATGGATCAATTGAACTTGGTTAGCGAGGGCGCGATATAAAGCATTGCGTACATGCTCGTTATCTGTTTTTGTTAATAACTGTAAAAAGAAGCTTTCTAAATTTAGCGTTTGCCATGCTTTTGCGATATCTTGCGTTGATTTTGTTAAATAACGATTACTTAAATCCCCCAGTTTACCAATTAAAAATTTAAGTGTTTGTTCAATATCAGCAACCACATCTTGGTAGCGGTTGATCACCGCTCCTTCGTCAAACCAGCGATTGAAGGCCAGTTTGTCTTGGTGTAATTGCTCTGGTGTGGCACCGAGTTGCTGAGCGTAATCTAAAATGTGAAATTCACGCTCTGCGCTTATTTCAGCATGGCTGAGCCTTTCAATAAATAGCTGATAACCAGCATCTAGCTGCTGTAAACTGTGCTGTTTATTTTCTACTTGATGGCGTAAAAATGCGATTGCTTGGCCTAATAACCAGGTATCTTGGTCTTCATCTTCAGGAATATTTTGCAGTAGTTCCCATTGTGCTAAATCATCCACTAACTGACGATATTTTTGACGATAGAGATCGAGCCAAAAGTTGGCAATGTCAGCAAACAATAAATGCTCTAAGCGGCTTTTCAGCTTGCTTTGGGTAATTGCTTTTTTTACGGTTGCCATATTAATTCTGCTCTAAAAAGTGATCGAGTTGAAGTGACTCAAAAATTATTTCGTCGTGGGAGAAAACACCAAAACCAGTATCGGCTAAGTTACCAGTAGAAAACTCTAAGCTAACATTATGGTCATTTCTAAACCAGTCTTGATCCCAACGTAATTTGATCCACCCTTGCGAGAAGTCACCAAGGTGCACTTGCTTTCGCCAACCAACACTCGTTATATATTGCCACGTACTAATTGGCCGGTCCTCGTCAGCAAATTTATAATAACTGGTTATGCCAGCTTGGAAGATGTGGCCTTGGTAATATTGATTCCAAGATGCACCAAAACGTAACATATCAAGGCTTGTCCAATCGGCATTTGAGGTGCTACCGGCAAGAAAGTTGAAATAGCTATCAACCCAAGGTTGATAGCGATATTGGTATTCACCACGCCAGCCTGAGGGATGATCTTCACGGTAAAAATTATAGATATCTGAATTGAGTTTAGGGTCAAACAAAAAGTCTTCTATATCAGCACTGCTGTAGCTATAAAATGGGCTTACTTGCCATTGATGACGGTGGCTTTCATCAATCCGCCAGATTTGACCAACTTGAACATAGGTACTTAAAGCATAGTGACTATCGCCGTTAGCTTGGCTTGGCTGCCAACTTGTTTGTAATGCACTGTCTACATACCAAGGGGTATCGTGGTCTTGCCATGAATGATAAGCGTCAATAGAGAAAAGCTCATTGTCTTGCTCGCTGAGTGAATAAGTGAGATCAAGGCGATACCAGTTTTCGTCGTCAGTTAAACGCAACCGTGCGCCAATATCAACACTGTGCCGTGTGGCAATGGACTCACTGGATTCAAAAATACCACGACGGTCATAATTAATAAATGCCTGCCAGCTAAGATCTTCTGGATGAAATTGAGCAACTTCAGGCTGCAAAGTGCTGGTCTGTTGCGCTAATGTGTATGTTACTACGGCAGCATTTATTGGTTGCTCAGGTTTAAAATTAGAAACCTTATGATTGCTGTCGCTGAGTTGCCAAGTATATAACCTGACGTATTTTATTTTATCTGTGCTGACCTCAACTTTACCCGCAGGGTGAAAAAAACTGCGCTCAACACGTTGCTCAAAACCATTACCCTCTGAGCTTGCAAGCATTTGCTCAAGTTTAACTAGTCGATCTGCTGGCAATTGCGCGACTAGGTGCTGCTCAGGTAGGACTGTGTAAAATAATAAGTTATTAGTCAGCGGTAAGTCATGCCAGCGATTATTGCGATACTCTTGCGCAGTGAGTGTGACAACTTGTGATAAGTAGGGATTAAGCCACTGCAATGAGATCAGGTTGTCGGTCAGCTCTGTTTTATCAAAACCAAACGTGTTTGTTTCTCCTGGCTGAACTGACCAGACTTTTTCTGTTGTCGCTAACTTAATTGCCACATTTGCAACGTTCCCTTGTGACAACTCTGCTGTAGAAAAATTAAAAACTAAACGAATTTGTTTTGACTGAGTTTGGCTTAGATCTATGTGTAAATCATGGTGAGGGCGTAGTACTAGTCCTTGTTTGTATGTTTCTTGGGTACTTGCACTGACTAATTGATCGCTGTAGCTGGTTTGTGCTTGTGCATCAATGGCAATAAGTTGCGTGCCCGCAAAATCAAGATAGTCATCTAATGGTACCCATTCGCCATAACTTTGTACTCGAGAAAATAGTGACTCAAGTTGCCCTGATAAACTTAGCTCTTTTACTTTTGCTAATACTTGTGTGTACTCATTAAGCGTGAGTGTTTTATTCGCTAGTTTAAATAGGGTGTTATTTAATAAATCTTGCATACTGACATTAGCGTCATATAGAAGTGCCATAAAGGGAGTTTGCCAATAAAAGTGACTAGCCATATTTTGATAATGGTAAGTCGATACCAGTGGCTGCGAGAGTACTCGGTAACTGATAACAGTTTGGTGATCACTGGATAAACGAACTGACTCGCCCGCTTTTAAACTGATCACAGCGTCACTGGCAATAGACAGTGGCTGCGCATTAGTGAGCAAACTGTTGGCTGAGCTGACATCAGAAAAAATAGGCAGTAGAGTTTGCTGTTGTGCTTGCTTAGCAAATAGCCAGGCTACTTTATATTGACCATTTTGTACGCTATTACTACGTGCTCTAAGAGCAATTGTTAAAGGTTGAGTGTGTGCTTTAAACGTTAAAGGTTGAGTCGTATTTACAGTTATCGCTGATAACTTACCTGTTGGACTGACGAGTGTTTGTATACCTGCATGCTCAACTTCATACTCAGGCTGTTGCTGTGTTGTTTCGCTGTAGTGACGCCAGTTTAATTTGGCGAAGCTATTTTGTAATGTGGTGGTCGCAGGTAAATCATGGCTTAGCCACAACGCGAGTAGGTTCTTTTGTTGTTTAATGGCAAGCGAGATCAGAATATCACGACATGGTGTCAGTAGTTGTAATGCATTCGCGCATAAACCTTGTAACTTATAATCTTGCTCTAATGCTTGATATTGTAATAACAGAGCATTACCCGCATAGCGTTTGAGCGTGAGGTTTTGAGTGCTTTTATAAAGTCCTTCGTGATAGCTTTTTGCTAATGCCGTACGTCCTTGCGTGTTGAGTATTTTAATTCGTAATTGCCATGCTTTAATCGCTATGTCGGTGTCTGTCACATTTACTAATGTCTTTATTATTTGCAGCGCTTGTAACGGCTTTGTAGCCATTAAGTATTCAGCCTCACCTAGTTGATGTTGCCAGTGCAATGTATCTGTTGTATTTGCTTGTTCGGTGTCATATTGCGGATTATAGGGCACTAATGAATCAATAAACTCATTACCTATTTGATTAACTTGCTGATTTAAAAGAGACTCAATAACTGAACTGGTTTCTTTTAAAGTACCTGCTTGGGCATAAAGTAATTCATTATTTGGTAATGCTAACAATTGATCACTTTGCAATGCATATTCGATAGGCTGGCGTTGTTGCTGTAGGTTTTGAATGGTTAACTCAGTGTTTGTTAAAGGCACCTGCAATTCAAAAGCGGCATAGTGTTCGCTTTTACCTAGAGTTAAATGCCACTCTAAGTTACCACTGGTGACTAACAATTGTGTATCAATATTGCTGCGCGCGTGCAGGGTGAGGGTGGATCTAACCCGTTGCTTAGTTGTGAGTGAAAAATGATGTTGCTGCTCTAAAGTGTGTACGGGAGCATACTCCTCTGATAACACAGGGTAGCTTATATCATCGACTAGACGCAGGCTCGCTAAGCTATCAAAGTGCTTAAAATGACTTTTAATAGTGACCTTGCCTTGGGTATCCGGTGTTAGGAAGTCACGGGATGAAATACTCGAAAGTAGATCTTGATAGCGACGCTGTGCAAGTAAATCACCTTGTTGATAGGCTGAACTGGTAAGTTGTGACAAGTCGCGTTGCAGGTAAATCGTTTTTAGGGTGTCGTCTAGATTATTGACCCAATACGGCTGAAAAAGTGATTCTTGTAGCTTGTCCATTGCCTGATCATCGTAAATTCCTCTGTGGCTTTGCTCGAGTTTGATATAAGCATCGGTTTCACTGTTTATCGTCAAGTATTCACCTTTGCCGATTGCTAAATAATCAGTATTGGCAAGACCTACTTGCAAACTTTTATACTCGCTAGCGCGACTTGCAATAACGCTAATAATACTAACGGGTTGATCATTAACATACGCATAAACTTTGCCATTACGATCTTTATTGAGTAAGTCTTTGCGAACGGATAATTTTAATTTTTTACCATTTGGGAAGTACAGTTTTACTGCCTCCCCAGCTTTAAAGTGATAATAGTGCTCAACATTTTGACCGTATTGGAAGCGAGTTGCTGCTCTTGGTAATTTTACTGCACGGCGAAAGCTATCACGATGGCGATTTGTCTCACCAACCATTGCCGCTAGAGTGGCGCCTTCATCAAGGTGATTGGTGATCTTTAAAATCCGGTTATAGGATACGCTGGGTAATTGGCACTTTGCTTGTTCACAGATAAAGTCACGGTTAAGATTCAGTCTTTGTTGAGCCAGATGGCTGGTTCCAGAACTAAAAATAAACGAATTAAACGTATTGCTATCAAGTTCTAACCATTGCCCTTTAGCTAACCAAAGGTATTGTGTTTGTTGTGCTTCAAAATACCGAGCTTGTTGAGTTTCAGCCAACTGAACTTGCGGCGTTAGATTAAGCCAAATAGGTGAGCTTAAAAAGCTGTCATTAGAGGCCGAACTCGTTGGGCTGAGCATAACTAATAAACTGAAAATAAAAGCAATTATAGCGTAATGCATGTTTTAAACTGACTCATTAAATTAGGCTGTTGCATAAGTTGTGTACGCACAGTGCTACTCAACTCAATATGAAAAAACTCACTATTTTTTGGTGCTATTTGGTTTAAAATATTTTTTGTACCGCCAAGCTCGGTGACTTCTAAGGGATATACGCGGCTGGTTAACTGTAATTTTTCTTTTAAACATTGGCTTATGTATTGCAATTTAGCGGTTGCAGGCCGACTCCCTTGGCTAATAATAACATCACTGCTGCGGCCTTGTTTCGTGCGACGCTTTTTTGCATCAAAGCCATGTATTTGATAAATCATGACCTTATCAACAGTACTTGCATAGCTTTCAATAAAGGCATTTGTCACACTGTAGCGGTGTTTGCCAAGATCGCTTTTTTGTCCATCTTGGGCGTTTGTATTTCTGTGTACGGTATTTGCCAAAAAAACCTGACAATCCCCTAATAGGGTGATGGCAATATCATACGTGTGTTTGTCATAAAAACGGTGTGGTGCATAGGCAATACAAGGTTGACCGCTAGGCTGATAATGTATTTCACCGGCTACAAGTAAATTAGTTTTATCTTTAAGTGTTAAAGATGAAACTAAGTCATTATTTTGCCCTAAACTTTTTTGTACATGCAGCCACTGAGTAAGTTGATTTTTTGTGCTTGTATACGCCTCACTAGTGGAAATCTGTTGGGCGTGAGTTTGACCAGTTAACGATACTAAAATAGCAGCGAGTAGTGATTTATAACACATCATCGTTCCACCACCTTATTTTTACTTCTTCATTGCTGTACTCTTCCAATATAGCAATCCACACCGTTTTATTACTGGTAAAAGTGACATTATTTAATGCGCGAATATCGGCATTAATTTGTTGAGTCACCGCAGGGTAAGCAAATAATTGACTATCTTTAGGGTGAATTAAAAACGCTTCACTTAAGTTGCTTGGAAGCAGTTGCAAACGTTTATTAGTAATACTGTATTCGTGGGTTAAACCACCGTGATATTTAGCATTTTGTGTAACATCGATAATAATTTTTTGCTTAGCATTATGGCTATACGTTTTTAAGACAATACTGTGCGGACGAAGTGTTGGATACGTTAATTTTAGCGGCTTGTTGGCAGTAAGCTTATATAATCGTTGCTTTATCCACGGACGTTGCCCTTGCCAGTTTTGATATATCTTTTGCGCACTATTTTCAATATTTGCCAATTGTTCAAAATCAGTCTCTTTTAATGCAACTTCTTTGGCTGCGTGCGCATTTAACTGATAAACCACATTGGCAGTAGTGGTACTTGGGGCACTGGCCGCCATTTGAACTAACTGTGCTTTAGTTTGTTTTTTACTTAACAACGCAAAATGAAAGGGTGTTGGCTCAGTGCTTGGTGCAAAGTATTTTGTAGGGCTATTAACCAGAGCGACATTGGAAATCGGTAATTGTTTAAAAAGCTCTCGAGATTGATAGAAGGTATCTTCAATTAAGATCGCTGGCGGCTCTTGAAACACCCGAATATTGATATAGCTGTCTTGCTCAATAAAGGCATAATGGTTATCTGCTTGTTGCTCATACCAGGCTGCAATATCATGGAACTCTAAATTGTCTAAACACACGGAATGACATAGCGTACGCTGATAGTTAAATTGCCTACTTCGAGATTTAACCCGTACGAGTAATGGTTGCTTTGTCGTGATTTCTAATGCGCTTGCGCGTTCATTAACACGTAAATAAAACTGATTAGCTTTAGGGACTTTTTCCCGTTGCGTGGAATCTAAAATAACCCGATCATAGCTCGATATTTCATCATTATAGGCAACAGTAAAGGTATCGATTGGCTGATTATCTTGGTCAAATACGATCACGCTTGCGTGCCCTCTGCTTGCGGATCTAAGGTCAATATTAATATCGCTATTTGCTTCAATCGTATAGCGTGCGGTTAATGATTCAGTTATTTGATAATAACCGTCTTGTGCTGTGGTCATCGGCAGGTGTGAATTAAAAGACCAATTACTTAATAGTGGGTCACGACTACATATAGTTACTAAACCGCTATCTAAAGGCGCTGTTATAAAGGTTAATGGCTGTGCAGTCTCTTTATAATTGACTTTTTTAGGCGCAGTAAATTGGCTCGAATCGTACCAAGTAAGGTTTATGTCCCCCGCGGTATTGAGGCTAAAAACAAGTGAATCAGGCTGCTCTAGCGTTATGCTGGCACATAATGTCGCATCGGTATAATAGTCATTTAAATTGAGCTGTTGTTGCGAGAAATCATAGGTCACCACATTATATGGGAGTGTTTCATATAAAATGTCGGCCTTGAAATCAATCCCCGGAATGCCTTGTGGCGCCAGCTTTAGCCAAGAGTAAGTAACTGCGTTATTTATTTCGGTAGTGGAGAGGGCATTAACCCCAACGCTATGATAGGCGCTACTACGCTCCCTGCGTTCTAGTGGTAATTTCAACCAGGCACTGTATTTATCATCACTATTGTTTAAGGTTTTAGCATGCACCCTGACCACCACACCCATTACTTGTGTGTCTTCGGTGATGAGTTTTAATGATATGCTAGCCACCTTGTCTAATTGGTCTTGACTCAGATAAAAGGATTGACCAGAAGAGACTAGTAAAGCTTGGCGATCTTCAATTATTTGCTTTATTTGCAGGTCATTATTATCTGGCGGTGTTAACTTGGACGCATGATGATAGATATGGCTGCTGATAACTTGCTTCTGTTCGTTTAAAAATGTGTATTCAATAGCGTAGTTAATCGGCTTATCTAAACTCGTTGGCTCAGAAAATATCGCGTTTGATAACACGCGAATTGAATGCGTTCTAGAACGAGAGAATGAAAATACCAACGGTTTTTCAGTGCTTAACCATTGAACATTGGAGCGGGTTTCTGTATCTGAACGGCTGGTAATTGGTTCAGCTGATTTTACCCACAGGTAAAAGCTAAAGATGGCAAAGCCTACCCCAAAAACGAGCGCAAGTAAGATGAGTAATTTTAAGAGTCGCTTAATAAATTGCATACGAGCCCTCAATCATCATAGTGTTAAAACGGGTCTGGTCAGTGAGTCGATTGGTGATCGGATTAAAAATCGCCAATAGCTTATCGTGTTGTCGAATTGCTAGAGCATACTCTTGGCGTCCTTCAAACATGATTGTTTGTAATTTACAGCCAGTGAAAGGTTTACACAGTTGCGCTAAAGCAGTTAAGCGCCGTGAACTGGCGTATTGGTCAATCGCTTTTGTAAAATGGCTCCGTTGTTGTGGACTTAGATCTTGCCAATCGGCTGGAGATAATGTGGTGATATTTATCATCTTAATAGTCGGTAAGGCAGAAATAGCCAGCAACCGCTGTAATAGGCTTTGCTGATTCACTGAAAATTGCTGTTTAAAGTCAGATGCAAGCCACAAGGTTGCTAATTCACTATGGGGAGCAAATAGTTGATAGCCAGATTGTGCAGAAGTGCCAAGTTCCAGTCCTCGTGTTGCGGTTTGACCGCTTACAACTTGGTAATCAACCGCTAAATTTTGCAAGCTATTATTCAGTGTTTGCAACAACGACTGGTGTTCGCTATTTGATTGCGTAAACTCAAAGGCAAGCGCACTGGGTCTGATCCAAGATGGGGCACTGTGGCTGCGGATTTGTAAGTTCATAATTTTTTGCTTTTGGCTAAAGCGCAAATAGCTTTGATGCACCACATTAAATAATGAATCAACATTATTAGGCGATAGCACATTCGCTTTTGGGTGTGCGTAAGGGTGAGCGCCGGCTATCAATAAGTGCTCTGCATTACTGTTGATAAATAATTCAGTGGCAAACTTCAAGGTATTGCTTTCAAAAATTGGCCGAGGAACTTCAATATTAAGTTGGACACTTTTATTGAGGCTGATGATATAAAAACCCTGTCCATACTCTAAAGCAGGCCCATTTAAAGTGGGGGCGATGAGTAAAAAACGGCCTTGGGCGTTAGTCAATAATGTGAGTTCATAGCCCATCAGTTTAGCTGTTGCATTGACTTGATTTAATTGGTTTATGATGTCCTGATCAACGGTTTGTTCCGTTATCATGGCTTTCAAGCGGTATAACGGGTGTAATATTTCAAATTCCCATAGTGCGGCTTGATTTATAGTCAATGGTTGATAGCTACCACTGCCTTTGGCGGTGATATGTTGTGAGAATAATGTGACAACTTCACTGAGACTTTGCGCTGATTCGTTAACTGCATTTTTTTCATCATTACTTTGCATCCGAGATACATTTGCTAACAGGGTTGTGTAATTATCACTGTTTAAAAATGCTTCAAAGAGTTGTCCATCAAATGTTGGCGTGGGTAACGAGCTTGAAGTTGCTTGACCAAAAAAAGTGTCTTGGTGACCCAATAATTGTTGGAGCAAACGCTGACTTAAGGAGCTTGGTAATTGGTTATAAATCCAATATTGGCTGGTGGCACCTAAGCTGGTTTTTGCTAATAAACGGCTAGTACGGTTATTGACTTCACGTATTTGAAATAACTGTTCGTCTCCCATCGCTTCAATAAAGGCTAAGTAATAAGGGCTTTGCTCATTATTATGAGTTAGCTCTGCGGTGGGGGTTGCGCTGGTGCCAAATACCAAAGCTCGGCTGTTAAAATGTGCAAAAATAAGCCCAGCAGAATCACTGGCTAAACTTTCAGACGTTGGAAATGGTACAGTTACTATAAATTCAGCAGCGGGCTTTCGAGCAATTATAAATAGCCCTCGTTGTGATGTTTTCCGGGCATCACGAATATAAATATAGTGATCATCATACTGCAATTGAAAGTCGAGCTTTGCTAAACGTTGTGTGTTCAGTTGCACGTTTTCTAGTTCGTTAGGGGCTTTGTTTAGTTCGTAAATTGCTTGCTTAAAATTATTTTTATCTTGGCTTGCTTGATAGCTACTGATGTCAATCTGCGCTTTATCTTTAGTATACAGGTAACTTTTATATTCACTGATCTGTTGGCCAAGCGCACTGACTTTTACTGTGCTTTGTAGTTCTTTAATGTCTGTTGTGACGAACAGTGATGGAATAAACATAATAATAAAGCCGATCACTATAGCCAGCGCGCCGCCAACAATAGAGGTTTGAAAGGTGGCACGTATCACTAATCCAAGGGCACTTTTTTGGTATATTTTTAGCGCGAGCAGAGTCGATAACATATAACCGAATGCAAATGTATCGGTTACTTTTATTTCAGGGTAATAGTTCACTACAAAGTAATTTAAAAATAGCTTATATATAAAGCCGATGTTGAAAAAGAATAGCAGTAATCGCGCCCCCTCAATATTGGCATTACGTAGTCGGGTGAAATTTAATAATGCAGCGCCAATGATCAAAATAATCGCCGTTTCTGCAAATGAGGTGAGTAACTTTGTTGGCTGCATTAGCTGTAACGCTAATAACGCAGGAAGCATAATGCCATTAAACTCCCAGCCATACTTTATATTGGCGCGAGACGCAATAAAAGCAGTGATAACTAAAATAATGTAGGCCTTGGGTGCCGCGATAATTGATGCCGCAACCGCCTCATACATAATCGCAAGATTGGCGATGCTAAAGTTGGTCATTGGCATCAATACAAAGCGAACAAGTAAAAAGGTAATAAGAAGCTGTACTAGTGTTACTTTCATGCCATATTTGAAGCCACCGTTCCACATTACATTAGCAGTCAGGGCAATGATCACTAAGCCTAGAGAATAAAGTTGCGATGAGTAATCAAAGGTTATATCCCAGCCGCTGAGTACATTAGCAATTAAAGGCCAAAATAAGGTGTCCATTATGACGCGTACTAAAATACTGATCAGAATAATGGCAAAAAAACGATCGCGACCAAACATTTCTGCATAGCCGAGTTTTTGCATTAAGTACTTAGCGGTGAATAACATTATCCCGTAGACCACCACAGCCTCAATTAAAATAACTGCGGCCGAAGTTGGACTGACGATAAGTAAAGGGACCAAATAACCCGGTACCACGAGGCCGGTAAGTGGGAAGCCAAAGCGTAAATTCAGCAAACATACAACGGCAATCCCTATCCATACAGTAGTGATAACTGATTGGCCTAAACCACCGCCTGATGGGAATAACTGTAAGATAAAGTCGCCCACTAGTTAGATGGCTCCATCAAGTTACTAGCATAGTATTGCTGTTGTTTACATAAAGAATCACACAGTTGTTTACTATTGGGCATTTGCTCAATGAAAAATCCAATATCGATAAATTCAAATAGAATACCTGATACTTGGAAGGGCTCACCTGAAGCACTTTGTACTTGGCTTGAGTCCACGGTTCTTACATTGAGGATGTAAGTTTTTTCATCTAGCTGAGCTTGTACATAAATGTCACCTTTTTGTAAGGTGATAAACCGCAGTTTACCTTTTGCTGTTTCGGTATCTAAATCGGTAACCAAACACAGTAAATCTAGTGCAGTCATATCAAAAATAGAAAACTGATGCATGGCAGCTAATTTTTCTAAAGATTGATTTATTTGCACTACTTGACCAAATAAATTAAATAATACGGTGGCAGAGCGAATGTTATTAAACACGTGCTCTAAAGTTGTCAGTTTCTGTTCCATTTCAGCGATAGATGTTTTGACCTGTTGGCTTAATGGCTCTTGTAATTTTAATGTCAGTAGCTGTGATATAGCGCTATCACTGGTATTACTTTGTGCCTCATAAATTCGGTAGTGGAACAGCAGCTCACCCACCTGACCGGCAAAAGCATTTACATTACGCTCAAACGCCTGTTGATTAAATTGGTTATCAGGAATGACCGTCATTGCCCAGAAACCTCGCACGTCACCTGCATACATTAAAGGTACAATATATTGTAATTCGCCTTCGCTAAGCTCAGTAAAAAACGGTCTGTTAATGGGGACTACACCAAACTTTTTTAATGCATCAGAATAAGGGGCACGTTTATAATCACGGCGCAATTCTTTAATATCACTGAGTTGGCAATTTACAGCTCGTATTTCTATAAGTCGGTGATCGCCTTCCTTTCGTGCTAAAAAAATCGATTTATTTAAGGCTAGTTGTTGTGTGACCAAACGAATAATGGCATCCCAAGGTGAGCTTTGAGCGATAAATGATTTTGGTAAATAACGGCCAGCCATTTTTTGCTGAATATTACCTATCATGCTAGTGAGCTCGCTGTCCTCGTTTAGCTTTCTCACTAGGATAACCCATAACAAGGTGATGAAAGTAAAAATGGTCATTTGACCGACAGGTAAGAATAACTGTTGGAATACAAGCATAACGTAACCTAATGCAAACCAACATATACCAGCCAAAACTGTAAGCACAAAACTGTAGCTAATCGATAACTTTTGAAATGCAAATAGCATCAGTAAAGCAATGCTCAACAATAACAATGTACTTTGCCATAAGGTGAGGGTAAATACGCTGTTTTGTTTATCAAGCGTGTCTGCAATATAGGCTGTTAACAGCAAATAATTTGTGCTGTGCTGTAGCTTCGGAGCATTTAGTTTTACCCCTAAACCAGCATTGTGTTGGCCGAGAATAATGATCTTGTTTTGCAATTGACTCGCCATCAGATCCATTGTCATTAGCCGAGTTGCAGAAAACTTCGGTAGCGCTGCAGGGGATAGGGCAAAATTAAGCAGTACATTGTTATTACTATCAATGTGAGGGAATACAGCAGGCCAAATAGCTTGGCATGGGCTGTCTGTCATCGGAGCTAATTCTACGTTATAGCCTGACCAGTCATTAATTGGCGGCAAACAATAGTGATTCTTGGGGTGAGGATAAAAGACCTTAATGGGATTAGTGCTATTGGCGGTATTAGCATTTAATTGTTCATTAGCAAAAACCAACACAGCTTTGGGCTGGTAGCTTAATAATTGTTGCACTAATTGATGGTGCTCGGTGCTGAGGTGATCGCTTTCAATGATCACAATATTACTTTGCTGGCTTTGGCTCAAATTTGCTAAGCGGCTGTAAAAAAAGGCATCTGCAGAATTAAATAATGAAAATGCATTTGTAAGGATTACAATGATAAATAGACAAATAATTAACCAAAAAGTACGTTGTCGCTTGAGTAGAAAAAACTGCTGTTTAAAAGCCACGGCTAACTCCAAAAAGAATATGGTTAATTATAAGTACTGTACGTTAACTTAAGTGTAGCAGTAGACACTGAATTTAAACGTAAAAAATCAAAACCATGGAGTTTTTCTGTACGCCACATAGCCTCAGTTAAGGCTATTTTTTGCTGCCATGAGATCATGGCTAAATCATCTAAAGCTAAACTGGCTTCACCACTACTAGGTGGAAAATGACGAAACGTAACTTTAATGCCTCGCGCTGGTAATTGTTTAGGGCCTAAAGTGAGCTCATCGGATGGTAGCGAAAAGTCATAATTGAATGCGTGCCAGTCGTGGCTTCCAGCAGGCTGAATGTCAATAAGTTGTGTTGAAAACTCGAGACCATCTTCGGCAGTAGTAAAAACGAGTTTAACATCCAGTTTTCCTGCATTGTCAGCATGGCTATAACCAAATAAGCTGAAATCTTTAAATACATCAAGGGAACCGGCATCATTGGGTAATTCCATAGCACGAATGGTTTGTCTAAATGGTAGCAATGATGGGGTATTGTCGAATTGGCTGCGCGAGGAGCATAGCCCTTGTTGTCCTGAACGAGCTTTGCTAATACAGGGAGTAACACTGTCACCACTATGATCCCAACGCACTACTTCTAACTGCTCATCATCATTATCCCAATCTTCAAAGTCACCGAAAATCATTAAATCACGCCCTAGGGTGATATCACTGGCCGTGCCATCAATGATTTCGATTTTAGATAAAAATGCTTTTGTTGATGGCGCAAAGTCACGTAAATCAATAATACTTTGCCCAGCAGAGAGGGTGAGGGTTGTACTGTGTTCTGTGACTGTAGCCTGATCTTTACTAAATAGCACATCAGCATAGCCGTTACGTGGGATCAGAGTAATATTGTTATCAGAAAATTCAGCTAAGCGGCGTGATAAATAATCACTTAAAAAACCATTGATAAACTTAGGTTGATACCCTTCCACATAAATAGGGTACGCAAATGCCCGCGAGGTCATAGGGGTGGCATCTTTGTTTATATCCACTAACACCGCAACCCCAAGTAAGGTTTCTAAACGATCTTGATCGAATACAAAATTACCTAGTCCTAAAATAGCCGGTACGTCATTAAACACTGCAAACCCTTGAGCAATATGCGGGTGATGCGCGACTAATAAGTTAGTCTCTTGTTTGGATAGCGCATTAAAGCGACCTTCTATGTACCCACTTGGCTCATAAGTGTATTCATCACCGCCATGCATTTGGGCGATGACATAATCACTGTTATTCGCAGCTTCGCTGAGGTAATTAGCGACTAATGCTGTTTCTGTTAAATCGGCAGCCCCCCCTTTAGTTGCATCACTAACATAACTAATCTGATGCTCTTTACCAGTAATCGAGGTTGCTGAAAATAGCCCTAGCTTTAGAGTACCTACATCCATATATTCAGGTTGATAAGCACTCGCTATCGTTTTACCTGCGCCACTGTGTGCGATCCCAGCACTGGTTACTTCAATTAACGTATCGTCTAAGCCATCTTCTAAAAAGTCGTAAACGTGGTTATTACCTAGCGCAACATAATCTATTCCGATCGCCTTTATCCCTTCAAGCGTCTCAGGTAATGAGAAAAAGCTAAACTCTTTAGTTGGGTGTACTGACTCTGGCGTGCTGGTTATGGGGGTTTCTAAGTTTACCGAGGCGAAATCAGCGGCTTTAAAGAAAGGCGCAACAAATTGCGTTAAGGCTTGCGCATTTTCAGCGGCAGTTGCTGGGCGGATCAGCGCGCCTTCGACATCAGGTATATCGGCTGTCATAGTTGCTAATGAAGGATCTAAAAAGCGACGAGCAAACATGGTATCACCAGCAAAAAGTAAGCTGACAGCATTGCTTGATTTAGGCACCAAGGTGAGCTGTTGAGCCGTGTTATTATTAATAACACTAATAGTCGCTGCGATAGGGAAATAATTGTCATCAGCAATTATTAATCGATGATTACCCATAATTATGGCGGAGTAGTTTATGTCGCCATTCACATCGGTTTGGTATGTTTTACCAGCAAAATTAACGGTTAATGCAGCAACGCCATTGCCTTGTTCATCAACTATTGTAATTTTACCATTGAAGGTTTGCTTTAAATAATCATCACGTTGTAGTGCTTCATTATTTTGTGCTTGTGTATCACCGGAATCATAAGGCTCTTCAACCTTGCAGCCGACGATAATTAAGACCAATAGAGCAGAAAAAAGGACGCGTATTTTAACTTTCAAATTGGCCTCATTATCAATATGGTTACATTACATACTACATTTTCATTATACTTGTGTTGTGCCAAAATCATATTAGCCAAGTATCTGAGTATTTCTTTTATAATTCATACTAAACTATAGCTACTTTGCAGCAATTTGAGGCTTTTATTGCATAGTTTTTTCATTTGTCCAAAAATCTTTACAATAGACTATCCTCAGTAGTGGAGTTCGCGTATTATTCGCGACATATAGGTTTTCTCTTTTGAGGGTGTAATGCGTTTAGATATCCATTGTGCAGATCGTATTGGTATTGCACAAGAAATACTCAATATTTTAGTGAACTATCAAGTCGATCTTAAAGGTATTGAAGTCGATTCTGTAAACTGTCGTATGTATGTGAGTTTTCCGCCAATAGAATTTGAGCAATTTCAAAAAATCATGCCTTCGATTCGGTTAATTGATGGCGTGCATGATGTACGTACCACAGCATTTTTACCTTCTGAGCGCGAGCATAATGAGCTTAATACGTTATTGCGGGCATTACCTGACGGGGTTATTTCAATTGACGCCAAAGGGTGGGTGAGACTTTGCAATGATGCGGCGTGTAAAGACTTACAGTTGAGTGAGAAAGAAGTTATTGGCTCAAATATTAATAACTTGCTCAAAGGTTTTAACTTTACGCGTTGGTTAGAGAGTAAAGAAGTATTAGGGCAAACAACCCGCGTTGAAGTGGCAGGGGAAGACTTTATTGCTGATATTTTACCGATCGCAGTGCCTCAAGGAAACGACGGAGATGTATTAGCCGGAGCGGTGATCAATATCAAATCGCAAAGTCGTTTAGGTCAGCAAGTGAGTGCGTTTCGCCGCTACGGACAAGAAAGCTTTGCGACAATCCATAACTTTAGTACTGCAATGCGCCGAGTCGTGCGTGAAGCGAGAAAAATGGCACAGCTTGAAGCGCCTATTCTTATCACTGGTGAAACAGGTACAGGTAAAGAGTTATTGGCACGTGCTTGCCATTATGCATCTAACCGTTCAGTAAAGCCTTTTATTGCCTTATCGTGTGCCTCTTTGCCTGATGATGTAGCTGAGTCTGAGTTGTTTGGTTACGCAGGTTATGAAGAAAATGCTGCCCCAAAACGCGGTGTACTTGAACAAGCCGATGGCGGCACCGTATTTTTAGACGAAGTAGGTGAAATGTCTACTCAACTGCAAACGAAGTTACTGCGCTTTTTACAAGACGGTACCTTTCGTAAAGTGGGCGATGAAAACGAAGTAAAAGTAAATGTGCGAATTATTGCTGCTACACAAAAGGATTTGCCAGCAATGGTACAAGAAGGCGTATTTAGAGAAGATCTATATTATCGTATCAATGTACTCACTCTAGAGATCGCTCCTTTACGAGATAGAAAAGCTGATGTTGGCCCATTAGCTGAACATTTCATTCAAAAATATGCTCAGCAAAATGGTCATGCCATTCCTGAGCTATCAGCAGAGTGTTTGTCTTTTCTGCAAGAGTATCCGTGGCCTGGTAATGTGCGCCAGTTAGAGAATGCGATTTATCGGGCAGTTTCTTTATTAGATGATAATGAGCTGCGGGTTGAACATTTACAATTACCTACATTCACTCATGACTTAGGCTATTTGGAATCGGATTTTGAAGGGTCGTTAGATCAAGCCGTAAAGCGCTTTGAGGCAACATTATTACGTAAGCTTTACCCTGCCTATCCAAGTTCTCGGCAGTTAGCTAAACGGTTAGGCTTAAGCCATACTGCCGTGGCGAATAAGCTTCGCGACTATGGCATTAATCGCAAAACGGTAAAAGTTTAACTGCGCGGTTAAATTTAAGACATGGGTTACTGCTTGGTGCCCATGTCTTTGGTAACACCATCAATGGCAATATTATCAATACCGTCACCTTCAGGATTAAATTTAATAACGATACTGATGTTATTGCGGGCGAAAAAGTAGTCTTTATTATCTAGGCTAATCACATAATCTCCTTTTACAGGTTCTTTGAACTGGCGTTTTTCTAACTTGATAGTGTGCTCACCAATGTGCCAAGTAAAACCTTCAAAAAAACCATTATTAAACTCTTGCACCCAGACTTGTTGATCATCTTTAGCGAGGGTTATTGCAATAGAATAAGATTCCGGTAATGCCATTGCATAGGTTTTGCTGCCGATGGTAAATTGTTCGTCAGCTTGTTGCCAATTAAAACCAAATTCAAATGGTTTTTCAGCCCCCGTTGGGTAACTGATTGTGCCTGTGCCGGGGTAGTTAAAGTCAGCCCACGCGCTGTTGCAGCACAGTATTAGCAAAAAACCAAAAGAGAAAATAACTTTGTTCATTATTATTGCTACTTTTTTTATGATTATGAACTGTGAGATTAGAGCAGAATATTCTCCAATGCAATACGCTATGCTACACTCAGTTTATTGTTAACTGGTAAGACCTTTATTGTGAACTTATATTTTCGCCTTTTACTATTGTTTTTTAAAATCAAACGCAACCGTGATTATCAATCACTGTTAGACACAGTTGATATTGAATATAAAGCGCTACCGAGTGATTGTGATATTAATTTGCACCTGACCAATTCCCGTTACTTGGCGATGATGGATTTAGCGCGCACTTGGATGACTGAGCGTGTTGGTTTACTCAGCACAATTATGAAAAAGCGCTGGTTTCCTATTGTTAACGCCACGGCGATTACCTATATTCGCGATATTAAGCCCATGCAGCGTTACACGATTAGTACTCGTTTGGTTGGCTGGGACCATAAATACTTTTATATCGAGCAAAAATTTCACTCAGCGCGCGGCCTACATGCGATTGCGTATGTGAGAGGGGTATTTAAACGTAAGCGTGGTGTGGTGAGCATAGAAGAAATGTTAGAGGCCGCTAACTTTGATGGCGTTGCGCCAATTTTGCCACCAGAGGTAATGCACTGGAAAGAAATGTTAGAGCAGAAAAAAATAACAAATCTTCCCAGCTAAGGTGGGTTTGACATAAAAGGCCTCTGAGCCTTTTATGTTAACGACTTAAAAAGCGTATTTTATCCCTAACATGGCAACCACGGGGTCAATTTTCACGGTTGATGTTAATGCTTTTACTCCATCAGCGTATACCGCAGCATCGCTTTCAATATCGATCACTGAAACCATTGCATGGACTCCCCAGTTTTCATTCATCATATAGTTAAAGCCAGCCTGCGCTGCAAAACCGAATGAATCATCCAATTTAACTTCTACGTCATTAGTGCTTAATGTTGCTTTGAGTGCATCTGTTGGTTGCTCATCAAAAAATACAGTATAGTTTATACCTACACCAACAAATGGACGAAATGCATCGCTGCTATCGAAAAAGTGATATTGGGCAAATAGTGTAGGGGGTAACTGTTTGATATCTGCTATCTTGTTACCTGCTAAACCACCGGTACCATTAACATTATGGTCAAATGGTGTTGCTGCAACCAGTTCAAGCACCCAGTTGTCATCAAAAGCATAATCAATGGTTATACCAAGCTGTGTATCAGCACCGCCTTTTAAGCCAAGCGTAGGTGCTTCATTTATTGCTGAACTACTGTTGTCAGGGTCAACACTTATAGCACCTACATTTACGCTAAAGTTTGCACTGGCAAAAGGAGAAGCGATTAAAAGTGAAGTAAATAACGCTGCGCTAAGTTGTTTTTTCATGCTGTTCTCCGGGAACTCTATTTTTTGAATTGACGCTATTATCAATGAATCTCAAAACAAAAAGATGTTCTAGATCAAGCTTTATAAAGCTGTAAAACAGTGTTATTTAATAGTTTGATTTAGATTAAAGTTTTACTCGGTTGTACTTAAAAAGTATTGACGCGTATTTGTTCATCAATAACTGATGATTTTAAGCTATAATAGGCAGCCATAGACAAAGGGGTACTATGAATCAAACTAACGCACTTTTTCTTAATGGCTCTATTAGTAAAGCGCTGTTAAAACTTGCTGTTCCTATTATTCTTATTAATATATTGCAATCAGCTTATCAACTAACGGATGCATTTTGGGTCGGCCGCTTAGGTGCTGCACAAGTTGCAGCTGTGTCGGTTAGTATGCCCGTAACATTTTTAGTTATTGCTATTGGCTCCGGACTTGCGATGGCTGGGGCTATTTTATCTGCGCAATATATGGGAGCCGGCCAACAAGATAAGGTGAACCATGTCGCCGCGCAAACGGTGTTAATGGTCACGGTAACAGCGATAGTATTAGGCATACTAGGTTACTTATTATCACCTTACTTTTTACATTTATTAGGTGTTGAAGATGCGGTTTATAATGATGCTTTAAAATTTATGCATGTGTCGTTTGTAGGCGTGGTGTTTGTATTTATTTATGCCATGTTTCAGGCCTTAATGCGTGGTATTGGGCAAACTAAAGTTCCTTTGATCATTGTTACAGTAACTGTGTTGTTGAATTTTTTACTCGATCCGTTATTCATCTTCGGCTATGGCAGTTTTGAAGGCTTAGGGGTGATGGGGGCTGCACTGGCAACCTTAGTGACGCAAAGTTTAGCTGCAATTGCAGGGATTGTAATCTTTTTACGTGGCCGTCACGGAATTAAGCTTAAGTTATCAAGTTTCGCACCAGATTATAGCTATATAAAACAAGCGTTTTTTTTAGGTGCTCCGGGCTCTGTTGAGCTTTCTGCGCGGGCGTTTGGTCTTATAATTATGTCTTTCTTGGTCGCTAGTTTTGGTACTCAAACCATTGCCTCTTATGGCGTTGGCTCCAATATATTACAAATGGTAATGATCCCTGCAATGGGGCTTTCTATGGCCGTATCTACACTCGTTGGGCAAAACATGGGCGCTGGTAATCCACAACGGGCAGAGCAAATTACCAAGTTGGCGGTGCTCTGGGGGTTATGTGGGCTCTCTTTGATTGGAGTACTAGCCTATCTATTTGCACCTTACTTGGTGGCATTTTTTATCCCAGATGATCAAGCTGTGATCACTAAAGGGGCACAATTTATTCGTATAATGTGCTTAACGTGGGGCGGTATTGGTGTGCAGTTATGTGTGGTGGCTGCATTTAGAGCATCGGGCAATATGCTCAATGCAATGCTATTAGCCTTGTTTTCACAATGTGTGGTGCAATTTCCTGCGGCCTATATATTGTCAAAACACACGGCACTTGGCGATCAAGGAATTTGGTACTCGTTTGCAGTAACCAATGTACTCGTCGCTGCAGTGTCGTATTTGTGGTTTGTGCGTGGCAGTTGGCAGCAAACAAAGCTTACTAAAGATGATAAAGACATCGCTAAAGTTAGCCAAGAAGCCTTTATTGAAGAAGGTAGTCATTAAGCGGTCATAATCGCAGGTTGTAATGAATATATTCTATATTAATTAGGGGTATTTATTATGACCTTCGCAGCCCATGCCCGCATCTGTTCTCAAGCAACCCAAAGTAATACCGTGGTTGAAGACTTGCAAACGCTGATCAAATTTAAGTCAGTCACACCTTTACAAGCTGGCGCTATAGATTGGCTAAGTACGCAGTTAAGTTCACTTGGTTTTAACTGTGAGCAATTTACCTTTAATAATGTAACTAACTTGATAGCTAAAGTTAGCTTTGGCGATGGACCTAGCTACGCTTTTTCAGGGCATATTGATGTTGTGCCAGCTACGCATGGAAAGTGGCGTGCAGAGCCTTTTTCCGGGGCGATTATTGATGATGCCATCTATGGCCGTGGTGCTGCCGATATGAAAGGGGGCGTTGCTGCAATGCTATCAGCTAGTCGCTCTTTGATCAGCCATGTTGCAAATAAACACGGTACTTTTTATTGGCTGATCACCTCAGATGAAGAAGGTGAAGCTGAATATGGCTCACTGTTAATCGCACAGCGCTTAGCGCAACAAAGAGTGCAATTAGATGGATGTATCATCGGTGAACCAACCAGCCATTTACAGGTGGGTGATACCATTAAAAATGGCCGCAGAGGGGCACTTTCGGCACGGTTAATTATCAACGGCAAAGCAGGGCATGTTGCTTATCCAGAAAATACCCTAAATGCTGCGCACCTCAGTGCAGAAATAGTCAAACGCTTAACTAACATAACTTGGCAGCGTGACGAGCCAAGTTCACATACGAGTTTGCAAATCACCGGAATTAATATTGCCAACGTAGTCGATAATATGGTGCCGGCATTGTGTGAAATGACATTTAATATTCGTTATAGTCATGGCTACAAAAGTGCAGACATTAAAAATGAAATTCAATTAGTGTTAGCTGATTTACAACACTGTGTAGCTATTGAATGGCAGCGCCCCTGTGAACCATTTTATACCAGTCATCAAACCAATCATTGCTTATTAGCAAAAGTAGAGCAGGCGGTTTTTGCTGTAACGGGAAGTTACCCTGTATTAAGTACCAGTGGCGGTACATCTGATGGTCGATTTTTTGCTAATGATTACACCCAAGTGATTGAATGCGGTGTGAGAAATAACACCATTCATCAGGTCAACGAACATCTTCCAATAGATGATTTGCTGAAAATTGAGCAGATCTATACGCGTTTACTTGAGCAACTATTTATTGTTAATTTAAGAGAGATCGAATAGTCGAAAAGAATTTATCTCATGCATGCTATGTATAATTATTTGTTCAGTAAAGTATCTTATCAGTGGTGTTATTACACATTAAAGTATATTTTAGGTACTACTTTTTGCAGTGGCTTTTAATGTAAACGCCTAACCTAATTTAAGGAATACTAAATTAATGATAAGAGAGGCTAAAAAAGATGATTTAACGGCAGTATTAAAGTTATATAAAGAGCTACGTCCATCAGATCCTGAATTAGAAGGCAACTTAGCTCATCAAATATGGGCTTCAATGCTCGACGATCCACAAACTTTTTTGATAGTTGCAGATATCGCTGGTGAGCTTGTTTCAACATGTGCCCTAACTATTAATAAAAGCATCGCAAATGGCGCAAGGCCCTTTGCAATGATAGAACATGTTATCACCACGGCCCAGTTTCGTAGACAAGGATTAAGTCGTCAAGTATTAGAATACGCAATAAATACAGCGTGGGAACATAATTGCTGTAAGGTAATGTTGTTATCAGGTGAAAAACTTACTGCTGCGCATGCTTTATACGAGTCTGTTGGGTTGCAAGCAGGTATTGAGAAAGGCTTTGTAATCAAACCATCTGTATAGTTGTAAAGGTCGATTAAGATGGCAATAAAATTAATTGATAATGACTCTTGGCCTGCAGTATTAAAAATTCAAGCGCAGGCATATTTAAGTGTTGAACCCGAAAGTTTAACTGTACTGAAAAGTAAGTGGACTAGATCGCCAGAAAGTTGCTTTGTCTACCAGCAAGGTGAAAACATACTTGGTTATTTATTAGCACATGCTTGGCATAGTGAAGCACCGCCAAAATTATTCCAGCCATTACCAAATGAAATACCGGGGAGTATCTTGTTCCTTCATGACATAGCTGTCGCTGAGAGTGCTTTAGGTAAAGGTGTTGCTACTGCTATGTATCAACATTTACAGCAGCATGCGTTATTGTCTGCATATCAGCAGATCAGGCTAGTGGCTTTACAAAATTCAGCGGGGTTTTGGCGGCGGCTAGGGTTTGTAATTGTTGATCAGAAGATTAGTAATAGCTATGGAAAAGAGGCATTTTTAATGCAAAAAATGCTGTGCTGCTTGTAAGCTTAATAAGCTTTTTCATAGCTATAAGCATTGTAAAAGTGCACAAATAACAAATGTGTTTTAATAGCTTTAATTTGACTCTTTTCCTAAATATCTCTTAGCTTTACCTTCTTTTACTTTTTCTAGATCAACCAGTACTAAGCCATCAATACAATTATTAAACTCAGGATCGACACTAAAACTTAAAAATTGTACGCCCCCAGGCTCACACAGCTCTGTATATTGTTTAAATAAAGTAGGTACTTGCGCACCTATATTGGCAAGAATATGTTTAAGTTCGACAAAGTCTTCTTTCACATCATCCCCGCTAAATAGGGTTTGGCATTGTTTTAACTGTTGCTCAGTAAGCTTGAACTCATTGTTAGGCGTTGCAATCTGTTGTTTAGCACCATAATAATGTTGATAATAGTGTACTAGCAGTGCTTTGGCTTGTTCCGGTAGGGCGTTTGATACACTCACTGCACCGTACAAATAGCGATATTGTGGGTAGTTTTTCACAAATGCACCGATGCCATACCATAAATAATCAAGGCTTTTACGGCCCCAATATTTGGGTTGCACAAAGCTGCGGCCAAGCTCAATACCCGCTTCGAAATAGGGGGTCATTTCATCGCTGTATGAAAATAAACTGTCAGTGTATAAACCTTTACGGCCATGTTTGTTGATAATTTCTTGCGCACAGGCTAATCGATAAGCGCCCACCAGTTCCAGTTGACTACTGTCCCATAATACTAAGTGTTGATAATCCATATCGTATTTGTCGATATCGCGGCGTTTGCCACTGCCCTCTCCAACGGTACGAAAAGAGATCTCTCGCAAGCGGCCTAACTCTCTAAAAATCGGGGAGCTCCCTTGATATTGGTAAAGGTAAATTTGCATTCCGTCGTGTGTAGTGCCTAATTGTTTGCATTGCTCAATGGCTTTTTTAAGCTCTTTGCGACACTCAGAGGTAGCGATAGGGGTTTGAGTTTTCAGTGGTAGAGTCTTTTTTGAAGTAAGTAAATAAAGTTGTTTACGAATGAGGTTTACTATCTCTTTGTCTTTCAGGTTTTCAATTAAATAAGACTCTGGCGGAATAGATGCGCCAATTTCAAACTCTAATGATTTTTGTCGCTGTTTAAACATTTCTTTAACCAGTAATAAACTCGCTAAAGGTTTGTAGATCATCGATGTACCATAAAATAATGGGCTATTTTTGGCTTTAATAAAAATAGGCAAAATAGCACAGTTGGCCTTTTTTGCGATCCGTAGAAAGCCGCTGTTCCATTTACAATCTTTAATACCAGTGGGACTTAACCGTGATACTTCCCCCGCAGGGAAAATTAGGATTGCTCCTTCTTCTCTGAGGTGTTGATGAATATTGCTTAATTCTTGCTTTTTACTTGTACCAGATAAATTATCCACTGGTAATAGTAACGAATGCATGGGGGTGACGGACATTAACATACGATTTGCAACCACTTTTAAATCTTTTCGCACACCCGATAATACTTTTATTAGCGCTAACGCATCTAATGAACCAATAGGGTGGTTTGCAACAATGACAAGTTTACCTTCACTGGGAATATGCTCGATTTGTTTTGGTTTGTAACGCGTGTCAAAATCGAGTTCATCAAGTACTTGTTCAACAAACTCAATTCCTTGCAGATGTGGATAAGCATCACCAAAGGCAACAAACTCTTGCTCATGAAGTAAATAACCTAGGCCTTTTTTTACTAACCCTTTTACTTTAGGTGAGTTTTCTAACTGTGGCAGGTTTGCTGCGATTACTTTATCAACACTGATCATAATTACCTCATCGTCATCTTGCGATCAATCTGTGTTCAGCATAGAAGTTTGCTATGACAGTTCTGTTGCAGTTGTGTGACTGTTTAAAGAGTCCTTAGATAAACAACCTTAGTTAAGGTTATACTAGGGAAAAGTAATCACTATTGAAGTATCTATATGCATGTTCTTGTGGCAATAACTGGGCGAGATTGCAGTAAAATTATTGCAGCTCTTGCAGCTAGGTTACCAGGTATAACCATTTCACAATGGCCTAATTGTGAAAATTTAACTGAGGTTGAGTTTGTTATAGCTTGGCTTGCACCTGCACAAATGTGGTCGCAGCTACCAAACTTAAAAGTCGTCTCTTCTTTTGGCGCAGGCGTTGACAGTATCGATATGAGTTTAATCCCAGATAATGTTGTTGTAACACGCATTGTGGATGAAAACTTAGCCCAAGATATGGCTGAATATGTGCTTACCCATATTTTAGCGCATAAACTCAGGCTGAAAGAATACTCTATTAAACAGCAAAATATGTTGTGGCAGCCAAAGCGTGCTTTTAACCATCGGCATGTGGTTATTCTTGGTTTTGGTGAACTGGGGAAAAGCTGTGCAAAGCGTTTACTGGCTAATGACTTTAGCGTTAGTGCATTTTCTCAAAGCCCTAAAAATTTTCCTCTTGTAAATTGTATTCAGCATCGTAATGATTTGACGAATGTGTTGCCACAAGCTGATTATTTGGTGTGTTTGTTACCGCTTACAGCACAAACGAAAGGCTTTATTAATCGTGATTTATTAGCACAATTACCGCCTCATGCGGTACTTATTAATGTTGCGCGTGGACAACATGTGGTTGCAGAAGATTTACTTTGGGCATTAGATAATCAGGTTATTCGTGCTGCAACCTTAGATGTATTCGAGCATGAGCCTTTAGCTGTTGAACACCCACTTTGGTCACACCCGGCCATTACAGTAACTCCTCATTGTGCTGCTTTATCTGATGTTAATAGTGTCACCGGGCAAATTGCTGATAATGTACAACGTCTACAAGCGGGCGATAAACTAAATAATAAGGTCGATAGAACAAAAGGTTATTAATATTGGGGAAATAACTGCTAATTACACATTGTTAACATATGTTATTTTAGTTAACCTAGGAACGTATCTTAATAATAAAAATAACGATAAGGTTTACCATGAAACAGCAGCAGGGTGGCGTAAAACTCAGTATTATAGTGATCTCTATTATTTTAATGGGGGTGTCTGCGTGGTTTAATCAAGCCAGCGCGCATGAGCAAGCCCATGCGTTGCAGCAACAAGTTGAGTAATACCATTTAACCCACCGTTTATAATTTACGCCGGGTTAGTGTTTGCAGTGACGCTCCCGGTTTTCATTCTTTTTCTCATCACTTTTCTTTATTAACGCATAGGTTGCGCCACTCCCACCATGGTGTCTTAGGGCGCTGTGAAATGCTAACACGCAGTCAATCTCCTGTAGCCATTTATTGGTATAACTTTTTAATATTCCAGGAGCCTTCTTATTTTTGAAGCCAATACCATGGCGGATCAATACCACACGGATGTTACGTGCCTGGCAATCGTTTATAAACTCAAATAAAGCGTGGCGCGCAGTTTTGAGAGCTCTGCCATGTAAATCAAGGGTTGCATCAACTTGATATTTAGCCAAGCGAAGATTTTTGAAGACGGCTTCTTGTACTCCTGCATTTTTATAACTTAACAGTGCGTCTGGAGGGAGTAACTCAACTAATTCACTGCGTAGGTAGTTGTCGTCGATAGTTAAATCTAACTCTGCGTATTTACGTTTTTCTTGTTGGGCTAAAGAAGGCTGAGCAGAGCGCTGTGTTGGTTTGATGGTATCGTGATCTAAACGGACAACATCTTCCATGGACGTTAAAAATAAATCAAGATCAGATAAAGGCATATGCTACCTCAAAGTGAGTTAATACGTTAGAAATTTTAACTTAGTTCATTAGCTAAATCACTTAAACTCAGCATAAAAAAATACCCCACAAAGTCAAACTTCGTGAGGTATTATAAATTTATCTTGGGAGAGATATTAATTTTGCGTCACGTTCAATTGCCCAAAAGTATACACTTTGAACAGATAAAACGTGTTGATCAACACTAAACTCATGTTTGAAATAACACTCGATGACATTAAATCCAAGCTAAATGATAAAAACAGTAAAACGCAGGCACTGATCGCCGCTACACGTAATATTGTTAATTGATTGATAAAAAACGCCCCTAATCCTAGGGCTAGCAGTATAAAATTTAAAAGCCAATCTAGCTCGTTTAGCATGGTTGTATCATTGTTCATGTGTTGAAAAAAGGAGCGCCATTATGGTGATAATTTGCGCACCTTTCAACCAAGTAATTTTATATTTTCAGATTAGTTTTTTTAATCCAAAATTAATTTTTTGAATGCTGCAAAAAAGCCTGCTTGTTCGATAATTCGATACTTCTGACAGGTATCAGGTTGTTTATTATTTTGGCATAAATAAAGGCTATTACGGGCTAAATCAGCTGTTGGCTGTAAGTGTGAATCAAATAACATCGTTCCATGGCCAAATAATCCCGGCCAATACACACTTTGTGTGACCAGCCCTAGTTTTTCGTAGGTTAATAGCTGGGGCTTAGGAGTGATTAAAATAATGCAGGCAGCAATAGCAGCACAGATAAGGCCTGTACGACTTTTTTTGACTTCGATTGCTTCAGGTGACTTAACAGAAGCTTCTGTTGCAGGGCGTGTTGGAGCGGAGGTTTTGCGCTTGTTATTTGATGCAGTTGGTTTTTTCCGTTGTGGGGCTTTCCCTAATAAGGATTGTTTTTTTATATTGTTCGACATAAAGCAAATCTGGCCTTTTAAGCAGAGCTCTCTATAATGAGATAATTAAATAAGTATAATAACTTAAACCTAGCTCATAACCTACGGGGATCAACCATGAATACGCAGCTTTCAATTTTAATAGTGGATGATGTGGGAACAGTGCGCAGCTTTCTAAATCAAACACTCATGCACTTAGGTATTGAAAATGTTAAAGAAGCATCAACAGCTGCACAATGTATTAGTGCATGTCAGGCGGCCGATTATAATATTATTTTTTTAGATATAGAGTTGCCTGATGGTGATGGGAAAGAGATTATTGCCCAAATCAATGAAATAAACCCTGAAACTAACGTTGTGATGGTGTCGGCTCACTCAACTGTTGAGAATGTTAAAGATGCCATTGAAAAAGGTGCTAAAGGGTTTGTAGTTAAGCCATTTACACCTAAAAAAATAGCCGCCATGTTGAAAAAGTTTTACCCAGATTTAGAAGTGGTGTAGTACGCTATAGAACAGATATAAAAAAACCGGCCTAGGCCGGTTTTTTATATTCTAGCAAAAACAAATTATAGCGCTTTAATCTTAGCTGCTAAACGGCTCTTATGACGAGCTGCTTTGTTTTTGTGGATTAGACCTTTAGTTGCATAACGGTCTAAAATAGGTGTAGCAACTGCGAAAGCTTGCTGTGCAGCTTCCTTGTCGCCCGCTTCAATAGCAACAACTACTTTCTTGAAGTATGTACGCATCATTGAACGACGGCTTGCGTTATGCTGACGGTTTTTTTCGCTAGTGATAGCGCGTTTTTTTGCAGACTTGATGTTAGCCAAGGTTTGCTCCTAACAATCTTAAAATAAGCTTAATTTAAAGGCCGTGGAATATGCCTGTTTTTATCATGAATGTCAATAAAAAATTGACATAACAAGAAAAACTGCTCCTATATAACGAACATCAATTTGCCGCTTTAGCAGTTAATAACGCTATTGTAACAAAGGCGGTGAGTTCAGCCTAGTGCTTTAGAGCGATTTATAAAAAAGACTGTGGCATAATCCCCTTTATCATTGGTTTTAAAGCAGGTTTAAAGTGGCTAAAGGATTATTTCGTTCTGGTATGATTGTCAGTTGTATGACAATGATATCGCGTATTTTAGGGTTAGTACGAGATGCTGTGGTCGCCAATTTACTCGGTGCAAGTGCAGCGGCAGATGTTTTTTTATTTGCTAATCGAATTCCAAATTTTTTACGCCGCCTATTTGCTGAAGGTGCATTTGCACAAGCATTTGTGCCAGTATTGTCAGAAATCAAAGAACAGCAAGGAGACGATAAAGTTAGATTGTTTGTTGCTCAAGCAGCTGGGACATTAGGAACTATCTTACTGGTTGTTACCCTCATTGGGGTGATTGCATCGCCCGTTATTGCAGCATTATTTGGTACAGGTTGGTTTATTGAATGGTGGCAAGGTGGACCAGACAGCGAAAAGTTTGAGTTAGCCAGCAGCTTACTTAAATTAACGTTCCCGTATTTATTTTTTGTAAGCCTTGTGGCGCTCAGTGGGGCGGTGATGAATGTTTATAATCGCTTTGCGGTGGCTGCATTCACGCCCGTTTTACTTAATATTTCGATTATAACCTGTGCCATATTCTTACACGATAAATTTTCAGTGGGTGCTTATTCACTTGCCATAGGTGTTTTTGTCGGTGGTGTTGTGCAGTTGTTATTTCAATTGCCGTTTCTGTACCGCGCAAAAATGCTCAGTAAACCTCGCTGGGCATGGCAAGATGACAATGTTAAAAAAGTGCGCAAGCTCATGTTGCCCGCATTATTTGGGGTGTCGATTAGTCAAATTAATCTGTTGCTTGATACTATGATTGCCTCATTGCTGATGACGGGATCAATTGCCTGGTTGTATTACTCTGATCGATTAATCGAATTTCCGCTGGGTTTATTTGGTATTGGCATTGCGACGGTGATTTTGCCGGCATTATCAAAATTACACAGCAGTAAAAAAAGTAGCGATTTTCAGCACACTTTAGACTGGGGGGTGCGCTTTGTGATCTTTTTAGGGTTGCCTGCAATGGTCGGCTTAATGATCATAAGCCCGTTAATTATCTCGGTGTTATTTGATCATGGCGCATTCAAAGATGGCGATATTGACCATGTTCAGGCGGTCAGTTTTGGCGTTATGGCATATTCGGTGGGGTTAGTCAGTTTTATGCTGATCAAGGTATTAGCGCCTGGTTTTTATGCACGCCAAGACACTAAAACACCAGTACGCATAGGTATTATTACTTTGATACTCAATATGGTGTTTAACATTATGTTAGCGCCCTTTATTGGTTATTTGGGTTTAGCACTGGCAACATCAATGTCGGCCAGTTGTAATGCATATTTGTTATATCGCCAGTTAAACAAAGAGCAAGTCTATACATTTTCGCGTTTTAGTTTGCTGTTTACTGGCAAGTGTGTGGCAGCGGCTTTACTCATGGGCACTACTGTTTGGTATGTCGCAACGCAATTTTTATGGCAGCAATGGCATTTTAGTGAGCAAGTAGTTTTACTTATGGGATTACTTGCCCTTGCTGGTGTAGTGTACTTTTTGGCATTATTTTTACTTGGTGTACGACTAAATACCATAAAAAACGTAATGACTGCTCAATCAGACTAAAAAAACTAACTGAAACTCGCATCTTGAGGTGGTTTGGGTATAATCGGTGGTTCTGTAACCCAAGTGAAATTTTACTCGGTACATAACGCTCATTAAGGCATTAGGTGGCATGGAGTTAATTAGAGGTATTCACAATATACGTACGCAGCATTATGGTTGCGTGTTGACCATTGGTAATTTTGATGGCGTGCATTTAGGTCATGCTGAAGTACTGAATGGGTTACTCAATGACGCTAAAAAATATAACCTACCTAGCACGGTAATGTTATTTGAGCCGCAACCGCAAGAGTTTTTTGCAAAAGACAATGCTCCAGCTCGACTAACACGACTTCGTGACAAGCTACGTTTATTAGCTAAGTTAGGTGTAGAGCGTGTTATTTGCATTAGCTTTAATCAACAATTTGCCAATATGCAGGCTGAGCAATTTGTGACAGAGATATTGATCAATAAACTTGGCGTTAAAGCATTAACGGTTGGGGACGATTTTCGTTTTGGCAAAAGGCGGCAAGGGGACTTTAGTTTGCTTGCTAAGATGGGCCAAGCGGTACAAATGGATGTAAAAAGCACTGCGAGTTTTCGACAATTAAATGCTAGAGTAAGCAGCACTTTGATCCGCCAAGCACTCGCTGACGGTCAGTTAGTGCAAGCCAAAGCAATGCTTGGCCATGACTATGCAATATCAGGGCGAGTGATCCATGGCTGGAAGCGTGGCCGAGAACTGGGTTTTCGTACTGCAAATATCGCGTTAAAGCGTCAGGTATGCCCTGTAAATGGGGTCTTTGCGGTACAAGTAACATTAAACGATAAAACAGTGTATGGGGTTGCAAATATTGGCAACAAACCCACATTTAATGGAACACGCGCATTATTAGAAGTTCATTTATTTGACTTTGCGCAAGATATTTACGGACAGTTTATGCACGTGGAGTTGATTGAAAAACTTCGCGATGAGAAAAAATTCGAGACATTAACACAATTGACGGCACAAATAGCAACTGATGTTGCTGCCGCTAAACAGTGTTTTGGTTTAAATTAGGTAGCCGATACGGAAACTAGGATTAATGAGCGACTACAAGCATACTTTGAATTTACCGGAAACAGAATTTCCAATGCGCGGCAATTTGGCACAACGTGAGCCAAAAATGCTTAAAACATGGTATGAAGACGATCTATATGGTCAAATTCGCAACGCTAAAAAAGGTAAAAAAACCTTTATTTTGCATGACGGCCCTCCGTATGCAAATGGCGATATCCATTTAGGCCATTCAGTAAATAAAATTCTAAAAGATATTATTGTTAAATCAAAAACTTTATCTGATTTTGATGCGCCGTATGTACCAGGTTGGGATTGTCATGGTCTACCAATTGAATTAATGGTAGAGAAAAAAGTAGGCAAACCTGGTGTTAAAGTAACCGCAGCTGAATTTCGTGAAAAGTGTCGTGCTTACGCTAAAAAACAAGTCGAAGGCCAAAAAGTTGATTTTAAACGCTTAGGTGTGTTTGCTGATTGGGATAAGCCTTACTTAACCATGAACTTTGACTTTGAAGCGAATGCAATTCGTGTACTTGGTCGCATCATTGAAAAAGGCCATCTGCACAAAGGTGCAAAACCTGTGCATTGGTGTACTGATTGTGGTTCAGCATTAGCTGAAGCAGAAGTTGAATACCAAGATAAACAGTCACCAGCGATTGACGTACGTTTTGAATTTGTTGATCAGGCGGCTGTTGTTAGTGCGTTTGATTTAAAAGCGGATCATGAGGGTACTGGCACCGTAAGTACTGTGATCTGGACCACCACACCATGGACACTGCCTGCTAACCGCGCGGTGGCTGTACATGCTGATTTAGAATATGCCTTAGTACAAGTTGATGACGAAGGTGCACAGCAGCGTTTGATTTTAGGTTCAGAGCTGGTTAAAGACGCCATGGATCGTTATGGTTTTAACCACTACCATGTATTAGGTTATGTAACCGGCGCAGCACTTGAAAATTTACAAGTCGCACACCCGTTTTATGACTTCAATGTGCCAGTGATTGTTGCTGAACACGTTACGACAGACTCAGGTACTGGTATCGTGCATACAGCACCTGGGCATGGTCAAGAAGACTTTGTAGCTGGCTTACAATATGGCTTAGAAGTAGCTAACCCAGTTGGCGCAAATGGTGTGTATTTACCGGATACAGAATTGTTCGCAGGACAACACGTATTTAAAGCCAATGCCAGTGTTGTTGAGGTGCTTATTGAGCGGAATGCGCTTATGCATCATCATGCGCTAACGCATAGTTACCCACATTGTTGGCGCCATAAAACGCCAATTATCTTCCGCGCTACACCGCAATGGTTTGTCAGCATGGATCAGGCTAATTTGCGTCAAGACTCATTAAAAGAGATCAAAAACACCCAGTGGTTGCCTGAGTGGGGCGAAAGTCGCATTGCCAACATGGTTGAAGGACGCCCTGATTGGTGTATCTCACGCCAACGTACATGGGGTGTACCGATTGCTTTATTCGTTGATAAAGACACCGGTGCTTTACATCCTAATACGCAAGAACTCATTGAAAAAGCAGCTCAACTGGTTGAAAAATCAGGTATTCAAGCATGGTATGATTTAGAGCCTGCAACGCTACTTGGTGAAGCTGATGCGCAGCAATACATGAAAGTGCAAGACACTTTAGATGTATGGTTTGATTCGGGGGTGACCCATGCGTGTGTGGTTGATGCTCGTGAAGACTTAGTTGGTCCTGCTGATCTATACCTTGAAGGGTCTGATCAACACCGTGGTTGGTTTATGTCATCAATGATGACATCAGTGGCAATTAATGGCCATGCGCCTTATCGTCAAGTGTTAACCCATGGTTTCACTGTGGATGAAAACGGCCGCAAGATGTCAAAATCGTTAGGTAACGTTATTTCACCGCAAAATGTGATGAACAAACTCGGTGCTGATATCTTACGTTTATGGGTTGCGTCAACTGATTACACGGCAGAGATGACTGTATCGGATGAAATCTTCAACCGTTCAGCGGATCGCTACCGTCGTATTCGTAATACCAGTCGTTATTTATTAGCTAATCTAAGTGGTTTTGATCCTAAGACAGATCAAGTCGCTATTGACGATATGGTTGAATTGGATCGTTGGATTGTAGGCCGAGCAGCGCAACTGCAAGATGAAATCTTAGCGGCTTATGAAAGCTATCAAATGCTGCAAGTAACGCAAAAGCTAATGAATTTCTGCACAGGTGAGCTGGGCTCATTCTACTTAGACGTTATTAAAGACCGTCAGTACACAGCTAAAAGTGACAGTCATGCTCGTCGTTCTTGTCAAACTGCCTTGTATCATATTGCTGAGGCGATGACGCGTTGGATGGCGCCAATTATGAGCTTTACGGCGCAGGAAATTTGGCAGGCCTTACCGGGTGAACGTGATCAGTACGTATTCACATCAGTTTGGTATGATGGCTTAAAAGCCGTAAGCGAAGGTCAGTTTAGTAATGATGACTGGTTAACTATTCTAAACGTGCGTGATGAAGTAAATCGCGTGCTTGAAGGGGCACGTAAAGAAGATGTAATTGGTGCAACGCTGCAAGCCAATGTAGCGCTTTATGCTAATGCTGATCTTGCTGCGAAATTAGCCGCTCTGGGCGATGAATTACGTTTTGTATTTTTAACCTCTAAAGTGACTGTAACGGCAGTTGATGCACAGCCAGAGGGCACCCAATCTACAGAGATTGAAGGCTTGTATATTGCAGTATCAGCAACTGATGCTCAAAAGTGTGAGCGTTGTTGGCATTACTGTGATGATGTGGGCTCAAACCCTGCTCATGAAGAGATTTGTGGTCGTTGCGTGAGTAACGTTGATGGCGAAGGCGAGACGCGTCAGTTCGCATAGGAGTATTTAGTGAGCAAACTAGCCCAAAAAAGTGGTTTAGTGTGGCTATGGTTAAGTCTATTACTGTTAGTAGTAGACTTTGCTACAAAAACACTGGTTGTAAATACCATGAACTTACGTGATTCAATTGATATTTTGCCGTTTTTTAATCTTACTTACGTGCACAACTATGGAGCTGCATTTAGCTTTTTAAGTGAAGCGGGTGGTTGGCAGCGCTGGTTTTTAAGCATTATTGCAGTATCAATCAGCGTATTGTTGATTTGGTGGCTAAAACGTTTACCGGCAACGAATAAAGTGCTTTGTGGCGCTTACTCACTGGTACTGGCGGGTGCAATTGGTAATCTATATGACCGTATTAGCTATGGTTATGTTATTGATTTTCTACATGTGCACTATAACAATTGGCATTTTCCAGCATTCAATATTGCCGACAGTGCTATTTGTATTGGTGCTGCATTATTATTATTTGATGCCTTTACAGGCGAAAGCCCAAAGGAGCAAAAAGTATGAGCCAAGTGGTTATCGGTGAAAAATCAGAAGTTATTTTTCATTTTTCAATTAAGTTATCGGATGGCTCAGCAGCTGACTCTACCAAAGTACACAATAAGCCTGCTAAATTAACTATGGGTGATGGCAGTTTAACTGCTAACTTTGAAAAGTGTTTATTTGGCTTAGCACCCGGTGACAGTAAGTCATTTGAGCTTGAGCCAGAAGATGCATTTGGCCAACCAAATCCAGATAACATTTACTATGTAGAGCGCAGTAAGTTTGGCCCAGAAACACCTGCAACAATTGGTTCAATCATTGCATTTACGCAACCTGACGGCACTGAATTACCGGGCGTTGTCCGCGAAGTACAAGGTGAGTCTGTGACGATTGACTTTAATCATCCGCTTGCAGGTCAGCGCTTAACCTTTGAAGTTGATATTTTAGAGGTAAATGGCTAATGGATATTTTATTGGCAAACCCGCGTGGTTTTTGTGCGGGGGTAGACCGTGCGATCAGCATCGTTGAGCGTGCGTTAGATATCTTTGAAAAACCAATTTATGTACGCCATGAAGTGGTACATAACCGTTATGTAGTGGATGGTTTAAAAAGACGTGGTGCGGTATTCGTTGAAGAGCTAGACCAAGTACCAGACGATAGCATTGTCATCTTTAGTGCGCATGGTGTATCGCAAGCCGTGCGCAGTGAAGCAAAGCGCCGAGAGCTTAAAGTGTTTGATGCTACTTGCCCATTAGTAACTAAAGTCCATATGGAAGTCACTCGAGCTAGTCGTAAAGGCATTGAGTGCATTTTAATTGGCCATCATGGTCATCCTGAAGTGGAAGGGACTATGGGGCAATATAATAATCCTAAAGGCGGTATCTATTTAGTCGAAACCCCTGAGGATGTTGCCAAGTTAAATGTTAAAAATCCTAATAACTTATTTTATTGTAGCCAAACTACGCTATCAGTTGATGATACTGCTGACGTTATTGATGGCTTAAGAACTAAGTTTCCAGCAATTGATGGCCCACGTAAAGATGATATTTGTTATGCCACGCAAAACCGGCAAGATGCGGTACGCGATTTAGCAGATAAAGTTGATGTGCTACTTGTTGTTGGTGCTAAAAATAGCTCAAACTCAAATCGTTTACGCGAACTTGCAGATAAAATGGGCACTGTTGCTTATTTAATTGATGATGCAAGCAATGTTGAAGATCACTGGTTTGCTAACGCCCAAGCTGTTGGTGTTACTGCGGGTGCATCGGCGCCAGAAGTGCTCGTTCAACAAGTGATTAATCGCCTGAAAGAATTAGGTGGTAAACAGGTTATTGAAAACCCTGGCGAAGAAGAAAACATCGTATTTGCCGTACCTGTTGAGCTACGCTAACCTTAGCGTACAGACAGGATTTTTTTAAGGAGCGAGCAATGAGCAAGTCGGTGCAAACCCATACTTTGCTTTTTGCAGCTCTTTTTAAAGAGCGTGGTGTACTTGCCACTTTAGTCGTTGCACAAGTTATTGCAACCATACTTGCATTTGCTCCAACAGCGGCTGATGATATTTGGATCCGCCTTGGGGTGATCAGCCTGTTTTTACACCTAACCTTTTTATCTAGCCTAACTTGGCTTTATATACTGCGAACACACCTGCTGCGTTTAAAACACGCTCTGCAAATGAGTGCGTTAATGCTTTCATTATTAATGACCACAGCTATTTTTAGTGGCTTATTAGTTGAGTTTGCAAGTGACTTTATTGTGCAACAAAACAACTATGAGTTTATCTTAAGAAACTTATTAGTTGTGTTTTTAGTCACCGCATTATTTATCCAGTTTTTAACGATTCATTTTGAGAAAGATCAACAAACTAATGCCTTAGCACGTGCTGAGTTGGATGCTTTGCAGGCGCGTATTCGACCACACTTTTTATATAACAGCCTTAATACTGCCGCAGAGTTGACACATTGCGATCCGCAAGCTGCTGAGCAAGCAATTTTAGCGCTTGCTGCCTTGTCACAAGCCGCTATGCGGGTTGGCAAAGAAACTGCACTAAGCGACGAAATTACCTTGACTCAACAATACCTTGCGCTTGAAAGATGGCGCTTTGCTGAGCGCTTACAAGTGAGCTGGCAATTACCAGAGCAGTTACCGGATGTAACCATTCCATGCTTAACACTCCAGCCACTATTAGAGAATGCCGTTTGTCATGGTGTCGAGCCGTCATTGTCTGGCGCGACGATTTACGTTGAGTTGCATGTTAGTAAACGTTCATTAGTTATTCTAGTAGAAAACCCAATCTCAGCGCAGCAGCAAAAACGCCCTGGTAATGGTATGGCCCTAGATAATATTCGCCAACGTTTAGACCTTTACTATCGAGGTCATGCTAAGCTGACAATGACAACCCGCGATGAAATTTTTCGGGTTAAGTTGGTGCTGCCGTTGACAACTAATTATACAAAAGAGCCTGTATGAAAGTACTTATAGTGGATGACGAACCGTTAGCGCGTGCGCGCCTTCAGCGTTTACTGGCTCATTACCCAGACTATCAGCATGTAGTACAGGCCAGTAATGGCGATAGTGCTCTGCAACAAATAAAACAATATGCCCCAGACATTGTATTTATCGATGTTGATATGCCTGCAATGAGCGGCTTAGAAGTCGCAGTACAATTGAATAAATTGCCAATTCCACCAGCAATAATATTTGTTACGGCTCATCCAGAACATGCTCTAGAGGCATTACAGCTCAGTGCTGCGGGTTATTTACTAAAGCCTGTTACAGAGCAAAACTTGGCTAAAACCATAGAGCAGCTTGGCCGGTTAACACGTGCTCATGTGCAAAAGCAGCGCCCAGTCACTATTAGTTTTCAGCTTGGGGGAGTTACACGCAGTGTGGCACTCGAAGATGTTTGTTATGTTATGGCTGAAGACAAATACACGCGTTTGATATCCACAAGCGGTGAAGCACTGATTGATCAGAGTTTAAAGCAGCTTGAACAAGCTTATCCAACACAGTTATTACGAATTCACCGTAAAATATTAGTCAATCAATCACGGTTAGTGGCATTAAAAAGAGCCGAAGATGGCAGCCACGTAGTGGTTATAAAAGACTGTAGCTGTTTATTGCCGGTAAGCAGACGAGCTTATAAAACAGTTAAAGAGCAGCTTTAAAGTTATTCATCTGTATTGTTTGAACCATTCATCAATAAATATAACCGTTCATCCTTTAGTTCCTTGTATATACACACTGCTCGCATATGCTTAGAGTCAGGTAGTTTTATATTAGGTGTGCTATGAAGTCCATCAATTATTCACCGCAACAGGGTTTTACCTTAGTCGAGGTTTTAATCGCATTTGTGATTTTAAGCTTTGGTTTACTTGGTGCGGTCGCATTACAAGCAAAAGCTAAACAGGCCAGTTTTGACTCTATGCAGCGTGCAGCGGCTGTAGCACTGGGTAATGATATGATCCAGCGAATGCGTGCTAATGACAGAGTGGGAGTGATCACTCAGTACAATGGCACATTTACCAGCAATACAGCACTTGAGCAGTCCCGAACCTGTTATACCGACACGTGTAGTTCTGCAGAAATTGCAGCCCTTGATCGCCAGCAGTGGATCCGTGCAATTCAGGCCCGCGAAAATACAGGCGCTTTGGATGATGCAACGGTTTGCATAGAAAATACGGCTGTAGCAGGCGGTGATGGTAAAGCATTTAATATTCAAGTCGTGGTTAGTTGGCAAGGCCGTCAGGAGATCACCGCCAGTGCTGATACAAAAGCAATATCGTGTGGTGAAGAAAGTAACACTCGCCGTGTAATGGTATTAAAAAGCTATATTTATTTGAGGAGCTAATATGAAGCAGCAAGGTTTCACTTTAGTGGAAATGATGGTGGCGTTATTTATTGGTGGTTTAGTACTTGGTGGCGTGATGTTTACTTACATCAGTATGAAAGTGACCACCAGAGATACCATGACGATTGGGGAGCTACAAGAAACAGGTCGTTTGGCGTTAAATATTATGCAACGTGATATCGAACAAGTTGGTTTTTGGGGCACTTTTTATGAAGACTCATTTTCCCAAGAAAACACTGATACATTACCAAACCCAGCACCAGATTGTACTGCAGGTTTAAATAATGGCAGTTTTCCCGTTTTTAACGCAAACAGTAACTTTCGTTCAATATATGCAATTGAGTCCACAGGTGGTGCTCAGCTTAATTGTATCCCCAATGCACAAGATGATACCGATATCTTACAGGTTAAGTTTTTAGAAGGTTTACAAATTAACCCTGCCGATAGCGATACAGATAATTACTATTTTATCGCCGAACAAGAGCAAGCTGAATTTCGCAAAGGACCAATCGCAGCGGCTTCAATTAATGGTAACGCGACGGTTTGGCGTTATCGCCATCATGTTTATTATATTGACAAGAGAAGTTACAAGCTTAATGAGAAAAACGTGAGTGTTCCGGTATTGATGCGTCGCCGACTAGCACCAAGTGGTGAAATGATCGCTGAAACAATTATGGAAGGTGTTGAAAACATGCGTTTTCTATTTGGTTTAGATACCAATAATGATAGCCGAGTGGATACTTATCGAAGCGTTAATAATATGACAGCAACAGATTGGGAAAATCGTCGTGGGATATTAACCGTACAAGTTTTCATTTTAGTGCGGGCATTGCAAGAAGATGCTGATCTAAATCAGTTAAATCAAACCTACACACTGGGTGAAGATGCAAACCAGCGTGTTTTAGAGTTTAACGATAAGTTTCGTCGTGCATTATTTACCACCACGATCCGCTTAAATAATGTAGGAGCAAATTTATGGCGCATTTAAAATTAGCCTCAAAACAACAGGGTGTAGTACTTATCGTGGCACTGATCATGGTCGTTGCTGTAACAGGAATTGCAGTGACACTGATGAGTAGCAGTAGTGTTGATATGAAAATTACCAATGCTGCATTTGAGCGAGAAGAAGCTGAGAACGCCCTTATGGGGGATGTACAGCAAATTATTGCCACTGAAGCTAATAAAGGTGGTACAAGTCATTTTTTATATACTCGAGCACAAATACCTAATGGTGAAATAGCGTTAGCCAAAGTGGATGAAACGGTCAGTACTATGAGTAATTTGAATAGCGGCGCACTGGATTTACCGTGTCCACGGAAGTTTAATTTTACTGCGGGGATTTCATGCAACATGGTGCAAGTAAATAGCACTATAACGTACGGTTCAAAAAGTAAACATACCATTACCGTAACGTCAGGCATTGCTCAAGAAATGGCAAGCTTGAACACGGGTGGGTAAGTGAGTAAAGATGATGAAATTTAAAAAATTAGTAGTAAGTATTTTACTCGGTAGTACCGTGCTTTTGAGTATGCCCGGTTATGCTGAAGATATTGAACTTTATGTAAATCATAATGTAGAACTTGATGAAAGGCCGCGGGTATTAATAATCTTTGATACTTCCGGCAGTATGGCTTTTTCTACTAGTAGTGGACGTGATTGCGGATTTAGAAATGGTTTGTATCAACTGTGTAGTGACAGCCGTTTAGGCATTGCGCGAAATGCAATGAGCCAGTTGGTTGATGAAAATGAAGATATCGATTTTGGCTTAATGCGTTTTAATGGTACCAGTGGTGGTTATGTGCTGTCAGGCATTGGTTCGTCAACTTCGACAATAAAAACAACCATTGCAAACTTACCTGCAGATGGCGGAACACCTTTGACAGAAACATTGTGGGAAGCTTACCTGTATATCACTGGTAGAGATGTATATTTTGGGAAAAATGTTAGTACGCTACAAAGAGATACTAGTATAGAAAGTGTTAAGGTCACTGGTAACTGGTGGAATCCTAGATATAACTATACGTATATCTCCCCTTTTGATGATAGTACCGAGGAAGCAAAACGGTGTGATAACTCGGTCAATATTATTTTTATGACAGATGGAGATCCCTCTGGTAATGGTGCTGATAGTGATGCTGATAATGCCATTAGCGCACTTCATCAACAGTATTTCGGTAGTCCTCTGGTGATGAGAAATGACGGTATTAATGGTAACTATCTTCATCAACTAGCTAAAGTAATTCATGGTGTAGATGCCGATAAAAAGGCAGGTATTGAGGAAGTTATCGTTGACTTATACCCGCAAACTCCAGATATTCACGAAACGGGCCGCGTTTATACTATCGGCTTTGGTTCGGGAATGAGTAGTTCAGGTAAAAGACTATTAGAAGAGACTGCGAAACTCGGTGGAGGTCAGTACGAACATGCAGATACAGCAGAGCAATTGTCCGCGGCATTTAAGAAGTTCGTCACAAATATTCGAGAAGTAAATGATACTTTTACTTCCCCTTCTATAGCGAGTAATAATGTAGATCAAACACGTAGTCGTGAATCAATTTATTATGCCATGTTCTATCCCGAAACGGGCGCTCGTTGGCGAGGAAATTTAAAAAAATTAAAAGTCTCTGGTACAGAGATTGTTGATGCTAAAAGTAATCCTGCACTTAATGATGATGGGTTGATCAAATCAACGGCACATACCTTTTGGCTACCCCCTAACACCGCAGCAGATGGTAACTCGGTGGAAAGCGGCGGTGTTAATTTACACCTCACTCTTTTAGCTGAACGAACGGTTTACACTGACTCACCTCAAGGAAGCTTGATTGAATTTAAAAGCTCAATTTTACAGACCGCATTAGGGGGGCTTACTAAGCTTGCCACAAGTTTTGGTACGAATATAACCAATGTAGGTACTACAATTGATTGGGCACGTGGTGTTGATGTAGATGACGAAGATAAAGATGGTTCAACCCGTGATCAGCGTCAGGACATTTTTGGGGATCCATTACATTCAAAACCAGTAACGATTGATTATGGTAATGATGACGTACGCATCTTGATTGGGACTAATGCAGGATTTTTGCATATGTTCCAAGATAAAGGTGATGCTGTTAGTGAAACATGGTCATTTATTCCAAGTAGCTTATATAAAATTTTAACTCCTTTACGTGAAAATCAAGCTGATACCAAAGTGTATGGTGTTGATGGGCCAATAACAGTGTTTTTTGATGATGCAGACCGTGATGGTGTTGTTGAATCAGGTGATCGTGTATGGGCATTCTTTGGTATGCGCCGTGGTGGTGATCAGTATTATGCTCTAGATATCACGAACCCTGATGCGCCGAGGTTAATGTGGACAATACAAGGCGGTAGTGGAGTCTATAAAGAGTTAGCGCAAACATGGTCAGCACCTACGGTGTCTTACATTAAAGGAAAAGATGATCCTGTATTGATTTTTGGTGCAGGTTTCGACACTAATAAAGATAATGTGTCGCTCAGTAATGATAGAAAAGGACGAGGTATATATATTGTAAATGCCTCAGATGGTAAGTTAGTGTGGGAGCTAACACCTGACACTGGTTTTAAAGGTAAGCACAGTATTGCGGCAACTGTTTCAATACTTGACTCTGATTACGATGGTTACATAGATCGCTTATATGCGACAGATACCGCAGGTAGTGTGTGGCGAGTTGATATGCCTAGCGCAAGTCCTACAGATAGTGAAAGTCCCTGGACTCATTTTGAATTAGCAAAACTGGGTGGCACTGCGGCTAGTCAAGATAGACGCTTTTTTTATAAGCCTGTAGTCGCACGTACTATGTTTAGTAAAGTAACCAGTACTACGGACAATAATAAAACATCTATAACGCGCCAAGATACTCCTTTTGACGCGATATTAATAGGCAGTGGTAATAGGCCAAAGCCAACATCGACTGTTGTCCAAGATCAACTTTATATGATCCGTGATATCAACACTGTAACTAAGTCATTTGTGGGGGATGACATACCAGTGGCTATTACACCAAGCGATCTTATGAATGTGGATAATGACCCATTTGCGAACGCACTTGATGATATAGATGAGTTCACTAAAGCCGAAGTAACATTAAGCAAGGCCAGTGGCTGGTACTATGACCTAGCGGGCAGTGGTGAGAAATCACTTGCAGCAGCAACCGTCGTGGGCGGGGTCGCTTACTATACTAGTTTTACACCGGCCTCTGAAGATGCCACGATTAATCAATGTTCTTTAAGTGGTGGAAGTGGTGGGTTATATGCGTTCCATTTGCATTATGGTAGTAAAGTGTATGATCAACTACGCTATGTGACGAGCAATGATGTACCAGATACGCCACAACTTTATTTTGGTAGCACAGAAACGTGTGATGACGATGACTGTAATGAGCAAAGCCAGTTTTTATTACTTGGACCAGGCATTAAGAAAACACAAGCGACGGAAACTGAACTGAGTGCGAAAAACCCATTTGTGCCAAAAGAGATCCTCGGTCCAGGTATTTCGTTTGATGAGGATGGTAAAATCAAGCTTGTTAGTGATGCAGTACCTATTGGCTTTGGTTTTAAAACGCAACAAACATTTATTTATAAGCGAGAGGTCAACGATAACCAAAAATAATAGTGAAACGTGTCTGTTGGCAAATGATAAAACAGAACGCCATGGCTTCACTCGGGTTTTAATTGAACTACTAGGCAAAATATGAGTTTGTAATCACATCAAACTTAGGCAGCTAAGTTTAATTTTGCCGCAATTGTACACTGTTATCAGGCTCAGTTTTTATAAAACTGGGTCTGATATATTTCTTTAACCCAGTTTGTGGCATGAAACCTACCTATATCTTACAGTTTTTATCGAATACTCCTTTATAATTTTTTACGCACTGCGTGGCTTATAACGGCTCCTATCAATTACCACTTCCTCCTTAAAACTCAATATAAAAACACGAATTAAAACACGCTCTAATATTCTAATCTAATCAATTGGATGTAGTTAAAAAGGGTTGGTTTGGTTGTTTTTCATACGTTTTTATCACTATTTTATCTTGTTAAAGCCAGAATTTATGCTGTACTAAAGTAGTACTCATTAAGGATGTTGACCGTCTTCTGTATGGGTATTCATCTGGCAGACTCTCAAATGGATAGGGGTGATCACTATGATTCAATTCACTCATGGGTTTAGAGCATTACTTTTAGGTACTGTGCTTTTTGCTACAAGTCAATTTTGCGTGGCAGAGGATATTGAACTTTATCATTTAGAAAATAATGATAAACCACGAGTGTTATTAGTATTTGATAACTCACTCAGTATGGCGTTATCTATTAATAGTAATAAACAATGTAAGGGCCTGTTAGGGGTCATTAAGTTATGTCCAGAGACACGGTTATCTGCAGCAAAAAAAGCGATGAAAAAGCTAATAAATGATAATCCAGATGTGGATTTTGCACTTATAAAATCGAACGGGCCGCTAAATTTAGATTTAAGTAACATACTTAACTTAGGAGGGGTATTAGGCTCTGCAGGAGGTTATGTCGCTCATGGGTTTGGCTCTGATCATAATGATATTATTGAGACTATTGATGATTGGGGGTTACTCTCTCTGGTTAACTTAAGTCCAGCTACAGAAATGTTACATGAAGCTATGCTTTACTTACATGGTCAACGAGTAGGGTATGACCACCTTAACCTGTTAAACCTAATTGATCTTAGAATTCAAAAGCAAGGGCAGTATATTTCTCCTTTCGAGTTGTTAAGTGATACCGCAGTACGCTGCGAAAGTCGTGTGAATGTTGTACTAATAACAGATGGAGTGTCACTAACAGAAAGTCTGCCATTATTAGAAAACAGCCGTGAAAATGATATAAAACAGCTACATCAGTCTATGTATGGCTATTCAGCTGAGAAATTTAATAATACCTATTTGCCAATAGTGGCTAAGCTTTTACATGGGCAAGGTATTGATAATTATGATGTCTATCCAGAAACTAACGAGAGAGATTTCGTTAATGTACATATTGTTGGGTTTGGGCGAGGAATGCCTCGTTATGCAGAGCAAGTATTAATGGAAACCGCAAAACAAGGTGGAGGGCAGTATTTTTTAGCTGAGTCTATTGATGAGCTAAATCATGCGTTTACCGCGACTATGAAAACAGTTCGCAAAGTGGATGCTAGTTTTACTTCCCCCGCGATTGTCGCAAATGGCGCTGATAGAACGCGTCATTTAGATAGTATTTATTTAACAATGTTTAAACCTGATTTAGGCCCTCGCTGGCAAGGTAATCTTAAAAAGTTACAAGTGTCTGGGGCAGAAATTGTCGATGCTACAGGAAAAGCGGCATTGGATGATGAAGGGAAAATCAGCCAAAATAGTCGTACTTTTTGGTTACCGACATCACACTCTAATGATGGAGCAGACTTACAAGCTGGAGGCGTCAATTATTGGTTATCGCAATTTACACAAAGAGCGATTTATACAGACTCTGCAGCTGGTTTATTGCCTTTTACATTTTCAGCGTTACAAGGGCAATTAGATGAACTTGATGAGTTATTTAATGAATCTCCCGAGCAAGTTGAAGCAACAATTAACTGGGCGAGGGGCATTGATGTAGACGATGAAAATAACAACAATGATCGAGCTGAAACTCGCGCTAATATTTTTGGTGATCCCCTTCATTCAAAACCAGTTGCTATTGATTATGGAAATGGTGATGTAAGAATTCTTATTGGTACAAATGCTGGTTTTTTGCATATGTTTCAAGATAAGGGGGGAGTATTATCAGAAAGTTGGGCGTTTATTCCTCGTAGCTTGTATCGCATTCTTAAGCCGCTTAGAGAAAATCAAGCAAATAACAAAGTCTATGGTGTTGATGGCCCTATCAGCCTATTTATAGATGACAAGAATAGCAATGGAATCATAAATGAGGGTGATAGAGTATGGGCATTCTTTGGATTGCGCCGAGGTGGTCGGGATTATTATGGACTCGATATCTCAGTGCCCAATTCACCTAAGTTGCTTTGGAGTCACCCTATCCAAGGAGGGAGTGGTGCTTTTAAAGAATTAGGCCAAACATGGTCAAAGCCAGTTGTAACCTATATCAAACTAGCAGGCTTTGAGGATAAGCCCGTACTGATTTTTGCTGCGGGTTACGATACAAATAAAGACCAAGAGTATGCAGCTTCCGATAGCCAAGGACGAGGGGTTTATATTGTTGATGCGAGTACGGGTGAAAAAGTGTGGTCATTAACACCTGAGAATGGCTTTAAAGGTGTAGATAGTATTGCTGCTGATGTAGCTACTTTTGATGCAAACTATGATGGTTATATAGACCGCCTCTATGTAGCAGATACTGGAGGGAATATATGGCGTGTAGATATGCCTGACACGAACTATTGGACACACTATAAATTAGCGGAGCTTAGTGGTAACCGAGCGACTCAAAAGCGACGGTTTTTAACTCAGACTATGGTTGCTCGAACTTCATTTAGTCGACTTAGTCGTGTGTTTTATAGCGGTAAAATGATCAATGTACGTGAAAATACCCCCTTTGATGCCGTATTAATTGGCAGTGGTGATCGTGCTGCCGCAACATCGACAAATACACAAGACCAACTTTATATGATCCGCGATATAAATACTGTAACAGGGAAATTTCCCAATGGCTTACCTGAACCAATCAAAATAAATGATTTAATGGATATTAGTTCTGATCCTTTTTCAGCTAAGCTTGATGATCTAGAAGGCTTTAACCTACTTGAAATGGAGCTGAGCAGTTTTAAAGGTTGGTACTATAATTTACCTAGTTTAGGGGAGAAGTCTTTGGCTGCGGCAACTGTTGTCGGTGGTGTAGCGTATTTTACCAGTTATACACCAGCGGCTACGGACACACAGCTGCAATGTGTAAATAACACAGGTCACGGGGCTATGTATGCGTTTCACTTACACTACGGTACTAAAGTTTATGATCAACTGGCTTATTTAACACACCAAGAAATACCTGATACACCACAGCTCTTTTTTGGTTCAATGGATCAATGTGTCGATGAAAATAATGATCAACTCTGTGACGACACAATGGAGCCGATAATAAAGAAAAGCCAGTTTTTGCTTTTGGGGCCATGGTTAAATACCACTCAAGGTGGTACTGAGTTACAGGCGAGTAAGGCGTTTATACCGCAAGAGCTTTTAGGGCCTGAGCTTAGTTTTGATGAGGATGGACATATAAAATTAGTAAATGACACCCAAGGACAAGCTTTTGGTTTTAAATTGCAGCAAACTTATGTGTATAGACAAGATATAATTTCTCATTAATTAAAAATCCGGGCTGAAACTATGGCTATATTCCTCCCCATAGCTAGGTTAATTTAATACTATGAACTGCATACATTAAGCGAGCGAGTAATTGCATTCACTCGCATACGGACCTATGATAGTGAATAAATATGGTTGCGGCGTATTGCTATGCTATGACCAACCAGAAATAAAGTGAGAAACAGATGGCGCGTATCATAAACACACACAAAAACGGTTTTACTTTGATAGAGTTAATGATCACGGTAGCAATACTTGGCATCATCGCTTCTATTGCTCTGCCAAGCTATTTTGAACATGTGAAAAGGACTGCACGTACTGAAGCGATTACAGCTTTACTTGATGCGGCTAATAAACAAGAGCAGTTTTTTGTTGATAATCGTACTTATACAAGTAACTTGGCCAACCTAAATGTAGTTTCACCAACCGAACATGGTTTTTATACGCTTTCGGCTATCGTTGATAACGATGCTGGAACATTTAAAATTACTGCCACACCAGTGGCTGGTCCTGTTTTACAAGATGATGAATGTACGTCATTGACTATTGATGATACAGGGCTCAAAACGGCTAAAGGGAAAGCCGATGCGAGTAAGTGTTGGGGCAAATAATTGCTCAGAGCACATGTTAGTTAGTTTGGCATTGCTCAGTGTCTTTTAATGTTGTTTTTCCTGTTGTACTGACTGAAATGGCAATACCAGCTAATTCAGCTGATTTATATTCGGCGCAATACACAAACGTGCCATTATCAAATCCCCTAGGTGTACCGTCAGGTCTATAGGTCACTGCGTCACGTGGGTAAGTAAGCATATCAGATTCATTGATTGCCTCTGTGACTAAAATGACAGTGTCATTATCACCAAATACACCTACTTCATCCTTATCAACAAAGACAGTAAGCCCTTGATGCCAGCGACTGCTATCACAAACCGATGACGCTAAGCTACATACTGTGATCTGGCTATTTAAAGAAATTGCATTAGTGCGGGCTAAACTCAATGTTCTTTTTATAAGGTGGCCATAGTTTTCAAGACGAATTTGTGCAAAAAAAGGGTGTAGATGAAAAAGAGCAAGGTTAGCTAAGATAGCGAGAATACTCACTATCACCATTATTTCGATAAGTGTCGTACCAGAGTGTGGGCTAGATAGGGTTGTTTTTCTCATCCGTGAGAGCTCGTAGGTGGTATTTCTTTTAATGGTAGTTGAGCTAGGTGTAGTTGCAAGTTGTTAACTGGGATTTAGTCACAGGTATTTGTGGTATCTCCGAAGTATAATGCGGTGCCAGATACGCTCACTTCCATTTCTTTGTTGTTTTCATTATCTTTATTTGGGCAGTAAACGAATGTACCGGGGTTTGTGGTGATACGACCACTGGCATCAAAAATTAATGACGAATCACCAGTGAATTTTAATTTACTGGTTTCTGGAATTTCTGCCATTACTCTGAGTATTATGTCTCCTCTGCGTGGGTTATGAACGCCATTACTATTACTATCATGAAAGACGACTATCGAACCCTCACTCCAGTCATCTAAGCAAGTTACTTTTTGATCATTTTCGATTCTGGAGGTTTCACCACTACACACTACAATGAGTGAATCGGTACTGGTTGCTTTTGCACGTGCAAAGCTGATGTTACGCTTTAACTCTAATAAATAGTTCTCGGCGCGATTATTCTCCAACATATCACTGCTATTCCAAATAGCTATTAAGGCTACAATCCCAACGATGGCAATAGTGACCATCAACTCAAGTAATGTAAAGCCATGCTGTTGTTTTTTCATGTTTACCTCTGATACAGGGTTGGCGCGGATTTAATAGCGCTTTATATCACTTAATCGTAAGTGTAGTTGTTTCTATTGGAACAATCATACCATTGTTGATGGTTAAATCACCGTAATTCAATTGCTTTGTTTGCTATGGGCTGCAGGATTGTCTAGAATCGACCCAATCGGGTATATAAGAGCAGCAACTAACAATGAAAAAAATCGAAGCAATAATTAAACCATTTAAACTTGATGATGTACGTGAAGCGCTTTCAGAAGTCGGTATTACGGGGATGACTGTCAGTGAAGTAAAAGGTTTTGGTCGCCAAAAGGGGCATACTGAACTTTATCGCGGCGCCGAGTATATGGTTGATTTTTTACCGAAAGTCAAACTTGATATTGTGCTTGGTGATGACGATGTTGACCGTGCAATTGAGGTTATCGTCAAAACAGCACAAACCGGTAAAATTGGTGATGGTAAGATTTTTGTTACCGACGTTGAGCGCGTGGTACGTATTCGTACGGCAGAAGAAGACGAAGACGCGATTTAATACCAATCGACTTAAATATTTAACCATTCTAGCGGGCTAAATAAAGCGCTAACTGCGTTATAAATTTTTCATGTAGAACAACTACATGTCAAAATTTATGCCTTGTTATCACTCCATTTATCTGTCGCTATAAATGGTCAGTAACTCAACACGATTGGTATAAAATC
>NZ_PNDT01000399.1:0-296 GCF_005886375.1 Pseudoalteromonas sp. S1727 | reverse complement strand
GCATGGTGGGTAGTTTGACTGGGGCGGTCTCCTCCCAAAGAGTAACGGAGGAGCACGAAGGTTGGCTAAGTACGGTCGGACATCGTACGGTTAGTGTAATGGTAGAAGCCAGCTTAACTGCGAGACAGACACGTCGAGCAGGTACGAAAGTAGGTCATAGTGATCCGGTGGTTCTGAATGGAAGGGCCATCGCTCAACGGATAAAAGTTACTCCGGTGATAACAGGCTGATACCGCCCAAGAGTTCATATCGACGTGGGATGTTTGGCGCGTCTATGTCGTGTCATCACATCATGG
>NZ_PNDT01000398.1:0-391 GCF_005886375.1 Pseudoalteromonas sp. S1727 | reverse complement strand
CCAAAAAGACTTTTATTAATGTTATTCTTCAAAACACAAATGACTGTCTATACCTCCAGCACCAATTGGAAAGTTTATAATTATTTATGAAATCTCTTTTTCTAAGCATGATTAAAGATCATATGTATAGCAAGCGGTATGCAAAGAGTACTATTGAAGCTTTCCTGTTTTGGATAGCTGCCTATATTCGTTTTAACAATATGCAGCACCCAAGCTCTATGGGAGACACTCAAGTAGAATTATATTTAAACCATTTAGTAAACTCGCAAAATGTACCGCAAGGCACAAAAGCACAGGCATTGAATCCGCTAAGTTTCTTATACAAAGAAATTATTAATTGTCCCGTCTCATTATCAATAAACTTTCTATAAGAGTAAGCCGAATTAAATTA
>NZ_PNDT01000397.1:0-378 GCF_005886375.1 Pseudoalteromonas sp. S1727 | reverse complement strand
TATATTTAATAATAGAAATTTTTCTATTAATGTGATAGTCTGGTTAGAGCGAGAAGCAGACGCTCGATCAAACTCATTTTTGGACAAAAACGAGTTAGAGTATTTGTTCGGTAACGCTTGCCTAAACGGCAATTAATAATGGGCTAAAATATTGAGCGCAGCGACAATAGCCCATTGTTAATTGTCCGAGCGAACTTGTGAGCGAATTGAGGCTCTTGTGTACGCCCGACATGGGCATTGACTTATGAGGTGAAAGTCCTCTGTAGGAAGATCACCGTTTAAATAACATACTGTTATTAAACGATAACTACTAGCGAATGGCAAGGGCTAAATCGCGAGAGATAGTCTGGAGGAAGCCGCTAGCAAATCTGTGATCTT
>NZ_PNDT01000396.1:0-217 GCF_005886375.1 Pseudoalteromonas sp. S1727 | reverse complement strand
GATGAAGCTAATATACATGAGAATACTATGTTAAAACTCACCAAAGTTACTAGGGTAAATCCAGAACGGTATATATAGGTATAACAATGCCGTCAAGAAAGGACGCAAAAAGCTTGGCTTGCGCTCCTTCGTCGCTAATTATAGCCAAGCATTTTCCGCCTCTTACGGCGGCGTTTTAGCCGATAGCATTTCACCTAATACAGCCAACATGCTAAAA
>NZ_PNDT01000395.1:0-415 GCF_005886375.1 Pseudoalteromonas sp. S1727 | reverse complement strand
GGCGTGACGTGGACAGTCTAGGTGTGCGTACTGACGAGTAGTTGTATCTTACTCAACGTGTGAAGTTGAGATTGTGATTCCACGCTCGCGCTCTTCTTGAGAGTTATCGATTGATGCTAAATCTTTAGCAACACCGCCGTATACTTTTGCAAGTACGTTAGTGATTGCTGCAGTTAGGGTTGTTTTACCGTGGTCAACGTGGCCGATTGTACCTACGTTTACGTGCGGTTTTACGCGTTCAAACTTTGCTTTTGCCATCTTAAAAAATTCCTATAAAGAAATTAAAGGTTCAGTCCACTGTGGACCAAACCGAGCTAAAAAATTACTTAACAGCGCGAGCTGTAATTATTGTATCTGCAACATGCTTCGTGGGTTCAGCGAACTTGAAAAACTCCATAGAGTATGGGGCACGACC
>NZ_PNDT01000394.1:0-322 GCF_005886375.1 Pseudoalteromonas sp. S1727 | reverse complement strand
TAAGCAGTAGCCCGCTGCTCGCGACCAGTCGCCCGCGCTATTAACTACTCGGTCTAGGGCGCGCCTCTGAGAGCTCGGTGGTGAAATTGCTTTAAAACAATCACAGGCAAGAGAAAGGCGCTAGGGTCTAGAAAGTGACTAGGGTTAATCCGAAGCTCTCCGCCCGTCGCTCGTGGCTCGTCAACCGTAGCTTTTTGGCTTCTCATTCACTGCTCTTTGTGCAATAAAATAATTAAGTAATTTATTCACCACATACTTTAAGAGGCGATTCGCTTTTGAGGAATTCACTAAGTTTTTGCAGCAATTTTCAATTTTATACATT
>NZ_PNDT01000393.1:0-200 GCF_005886375.1 Pseudoalteromonas sp. S1727 | reverse complement strand
AGCTATCAGCTATCAGCTAGAGATTTTGCTCGTATTAACTTACGTGTCAATAAGTTACTTGATCTTAAACTGACGGCTGACGGCTACAAGCTTAAAACTTCGTAAGCTTGTGTTGCGTTTCTCTGGCGTAGTACTTCACACAAACAAATGCCCGTTTCTACCGAAACATTTAAACTTGATACGGTGCCGGCCATTGGAAT
>NZ_PNDT01000392.1:0-292 GCF_005886375.1 Pseudoalteromonas sp. S1727 | reverse complement strand
ATAACGCCTCCCTTAAACCACGAAGTAGCATAGCATCGGTTATATCTTGAACAAAAAACTCTTCAAAACAAATAATGTCAGTTTCGGATTTTAAAATATCCGCAACAACTTCAAGTGGATTCGCTGTTTTATCTAATTTCTTTAACTCATCATGAACTCGGTGCATAAAGCGATGAAAATGCACACGGATCTTTCGGTTGGCTGGTTGCGCTTCATAAAAGGTATCGACTAAGTATGTTTTACCACGACCTACCCCACCCCAAAAATACAAACCTTTTATAGGTGGCGTTCT
>NZ_PNDT01000391.1:0-380 GCF_005886375.1 Pseudoalteromonas sp. S1727 | reverse complement strand
AGCAGTTTCAGATCTAATTTTTCAACCATTTGTCTATGAATTCATTTATGCTGATCCTTCAATTGGTGCCATATATATTCCACGGTATGGTATATTTTCTTACTGGCAACTGCCACATTGAATGGGCTTACCTATGCTTTTATATCACCCTATAACTGATGTTAATCATTGTATGTACAGGCTAATAAACCTTACTTTACACATAGAAGGAGATATACAGTTCTAAAAGCTTCGAGTTGATGATTTTTACTATCTTTTCCCACCCTTATTAAACGAGATAAAACCTTGGCCAACAGAGATAAAAAAATTTAACAAGTTTAAGCCATCTAACAAAAAGTCGTTTGAGCACATTTCAAAAAAAAAGCAAGATTATTGTGAGA
>NZ_PNDT01000040.1:0-32288 GCF_005886375.1 Pseudoalteromonas sp. S1727 | reverse complement strand
TCGATTAAGTAAAAATAACAAAGTTTTTACATTAAGCAACTTTTTTTTGCTGATAAATCGTGTTTTTCTTAACTAATATTGTTTTTAAAGACATTTTATTTGATGCTTTTTACATCAAATTATTCTTTTACGGAGCTGATTTGGTGCAAAGCCGCTGCCGAAGGATCTTTAAAATAGTTATACAGCATGGCTATAAATAATAATACGGCGAACCCTGTAGCGAGAATAAAGCCATATTTTACATGACCAAACATGTCACTGATCATACCCATAAATAAGGGGGCTAATGCTGCTGAAAGGGCCGTAAAAAAGAGGATAACCCCTGCAACCGCTCCATGCTGTTGTACAGCAAAGCATGAAATACCTTTTGAGTTAAGAGTTGGGTAGACCATAGACATAAACAAGCCAGAAAGAGGCAATAGCAAGACTGCTGCATTCACTCCCCCAATCAATGTACCCACGTAACAAAGGGCAATCCCTAAGCTTAACCAAACCATAACACTTTGCCAGCTAAAGCGATTAAGCAGCCAAACGGCAATAAAGCGACCAGCAGCGCGTAAGATAAAGAAAATTGTTAAAGCGTACGTTGCCATTAAGGTCCAAGAACCAGTGTAGTCAGCTAATAGAGTTGGCATCCATACATAAATAGCCACTTCGGTTGCAACGTATAATGCAATAGCAAGTGAAAAGCCCAAAGCATAAGGGTTTTTAACCATTTTCATGGTTGTGGTAAATGAGGTCGGTTTTTCTGCGCTTTTAACTACGGGCGGGTATTCTGCACGCCATGCCAGTACTGCGAGGATTAAGCACATAACACCAGCGATAATATACAAGTATGTCCAACTGACTTGCTGAGTTAATAAAAAACTGACTAAAGCAGGGCCCACTATAGCGCCGATGCCAAAAAAACCTTCGACCTTATTCATGGTTTTAGTGTGTTCATTGTTACTGTGTGATATGTCACCGAGCAGAGCTAAAGCGCCCGTTTTAAAAAGGCCGATGGCCAAACCAATAAGGCATAAAAGTATCACGAAGATAATAAAACTACTGCTTATCGCAAACAGAAAACAACTAATAGAAAATATGAATAAGCCAAGCATGATGGTTTGTTTTCGTCCAAAACTGTCGGCTAAAAATCCCAAAAATAAGCCGCTTAAGGCTATTAAGGCCATAGGTGCATAATGAAATGCACTTGCTTGTGTCATACTTAAATTAAACTCTTTTATTAACTCTGGGATGATCATGCCAACCGCATCTGAGGTCATGGCAAACATAAAAAACATCATATATGTTAACCAGCGTATGTGTTGCAATGATGTATTGCTAACGAGTGTGTGTGTGTTGTTCATTTTCATATCCTCGTCAGGTAGTTAAGCATTTTAGTAATTAACTCAATAGATTAATTACTAAATCATAGTTTAACTAGCCCGTCTTTGTATCAAAGTTGTAAAAACTTCTTGTAAAAATTGGTTTCGTAGTTAAAGATATATCTTAATCGATTAAGATTCAACTTGGTATTTACACATGATGAAGAATAAAGTTCAACTGATCACTTACGCAGATCGAATTACGGGTAAAGACATTAACGCTTTAACTGACTTACTTAATGGCCCCCTTGAAGGCGTTTTTGGTGGGGTGCATTTATTACCTTTTTATAACCCGATTGATGGCAGTGATGCCGGTTTTGACCCAATTGATCATAGCGCTGTTGATGAGCGTATTGGTACATGGCAAGACATTCAAACTCTAGGTAAAGAGTATGATTTGATGGCTGATTTGATTGTTAATCATGTGTCAGCGCAATCTTTTCAATTTAAAGACGTGCTAAAAAATGGCAAAAAATCAGCTTATTGGGATTTGTTTTTAACAAAAGAAGATGTTTTCCCTAAAGGTATGAGCGACGCTGAACAACAAGCTATTTATCGCCCGCGCCCAGGTAGTTGCTTCACGCCAATAGCCTGTGAAGACGGGGAAACGTATGAGTTTTGGACAACGTTTACCGACAATCAAATCGATATAAATGTTAAGTCTAGTGCGGGGATTGCATATTTAGATAATGTGTTGACAAAGTTTTCGCAAAATAACGTAAATATTATTCGGTTAGATGCAGCAGGCTATGCGATAAAAAAAGCGGGTACCAATTGCTTTATGCTTGATCAAACATTTGATTATCTGGATAAACTTTCAGCTCAAGCGAATGAATTGGGGATGGAAACAATTGCTGAGATCCATAGCCATTATCAAACTCAGGTTGAAGTCGCAAAACGTGTGAACATGGTCTACGACTTTGCCTTACCGCCGCTAATTTTACATAGTTTATTTACCAACAACAGTGACGCGTTGGTGAAATGGTTAGGAATTTCACCTCGAAACTGTTTAACGGTTCTGGATACCCATGATGGTATAGGCATCATAGATGCAGGGCCAATGGGTGATAAAGCGGGGCTACTAAATGCAGCACAAATAGATAACTTGGTTGAGACGATTCATGCAAATAGTCACGATCAAAGTCGTCAAGCAACAGGCGCAGCTGCCAGCAATGTCGACTTATACCAAGTAAATTGTACGTATTATAATGCATTAGGCACAAGTGACTTTGATTATCTGCTAGCTCGTGCCATACAATTTTTTGCACCAGGTGTACCTCAGGTCTACTACGGCGGACTTTTCGCGTGTGAAAACGATATGGAATTGCTGGCAACATCTAATGTCGGTCGTGATATTAACCGTCCTTATTTAGATGCGAATATTATTGACCAGTCACTGACCAAACCGGTTGTACAAGGATTGCTAAAATTAATCACTATCCGTAATACGCGCAGTGCGTTTAACGGAGAGTTTAATGTTGCAGGTAGTGGTAATTGCTGTAGCCTAAAATGGCAGCAAGGTGAGCAAGCAATAGAGCTCAAAGTTAACTTCGAAAGCCGCGAAGCTTTAATCATTGAGCAAAATGAAAACGAACAAATAACCACATCATTAAGCGATTTATTAAGCTAGTTTAATTAAGGCACTTATTAGCCACTTTGGCCTAATTGTAACTCGTAGTTAATAAGTGCTTTTTGTTCTTCTTTAGTAATAAATAAATTGGCGGCTAAAGCGCCTTTTTCTTCACTGTTTTGGTGGATAGTGGTTAGCTTGGGAACAAACCGTTGTGCTTCATCTATACCATCAAATCCAACGATCCGAATATCCTCGGGTATTTTTAAACCTAACTTCAAAGCTTCACGCATTGCTGCAAGGGCTATTAAATCACTCATACACAGCATTACATTAGGGCGAGGTAAGCTACAAAGAGCTTCTTTAGCTGCAATACTTGCAAAGCGTTCACTACTTTCAGGAATATTCCAAATGCGGTCTTCTGCAATGGGAATATCAAGCTCAGTTAGTGCCTTTTGATAACCACGTAAACGTTGGTGAGCTATAGATTGGCCGGCCTCACATTCATGGTGATCATAGACACGGCACAGTACGTTTTCATCCAATAAACGCAGCCCTAGTATTGCAACCTGATCGTGTTTATTGTGTAAAGCATGTTTTGCTACTTCGTAGCTTGCTTGCTCATTATTGATATTAACTGAGGCATTTCTATCTATATCAAAATCAACAGTAACCACATGCTTAGGCACCGTTTTTAGCTGTTCGACTAATGATTGATTACGCGGGCGACCATAACAAATAAAGCCATCAACAAAATCAATGACACTATTTAGACTATCGCTGTTACCCGAAAATAATAAAAGATTGATACCGTCTTTTTCGAGTATGGACGCCACGCCACGCATAAAACTGCTGGCAACAGGGTCTGACACCATATACTCAATGCTGTCGGGGAGTACCAGTGCGACAATATTAAATTTACCACGGCGTAATGATTGTGCTGCTTTATTTGGTCCAAAATATCCAAGCTCGTTACAAGCGGCTAAGATTGACTCGCGTCGGCTTTTTGATAGTTGATCTGGGCGGTTAAAGGCATTGGAAACTGTGGCATTTGAAACGCCGAGTTCTTTGGCGATGCTTTTTAATGTCCAATGATTTTTTTTACTCATACCGCTCTCAGAAATAGCCAACTTGATATAGTCGATAAATTAACATATTTAAATTTAAATCAAAGTGTTAATTACACTAGGCAGAAGCGGTAGAAGGTCGTTTCTTATTATTGTTATTAATAAAAAAGTATTGTTTTTGTATTGTTTTGATATTAACCCAAAAGTATTGTTTTTAGTTGTTACTGATTTGGTAATGAATTTGATTTTAAACGAATAAATTTTATTTACTTAAAAGCTAGTATAGCTAAAACTCACCAATTAACCTAAACTTCAAAATACGATAATAACAACAATAATGGGATAGTGACGTAGCCTTCATGAAAAAGTACCAACAAAAATCATTGTTTGCAGGGTTAGTCGGTTTTCTGGTGTGTATTTTTGGTGTTGTTATTATGGCTATCTTAGCGGGACAGCGATTAAACTATCAAATACAAGCGGATGCAGCTTTATTAATCAATCATGTTGAGGCTGTTGATACAGAACGTGAAAAGTTACTGTCAGCTTTAAATGCGCTAAATTATACACAATGCGATGACACCACATTATTGGCTATGCGAAGAGCATTATTTGATGCCACTTATTTGATCGATATTGGCTTTTTTAAAAACGATAAATTAGTTTGCACAGCGGGAAACGGTTTACTTGCAACGCCACTCAACGATAAAGCGCCTGATTATATCGAGCGTGATGGTGTCAGAGTTAGGTTCGCTCCTGCATTTTCTCTGATTTTATTTCCTGAGCGCATCATGCAGGCTATTATTGTGCGCCAACATAATTACAACGCTATTATTCAACCCGCCAAAATTGACTTGCACAGCGTGCGCGCTAAAAATTGGCAGGTATTTTTCAAAACTAAGCAAACGATTAACCACTTGACTGGAGTCGAAGGCCTGTACGAAAAAATAAGTTCCTCAATGGTACTGCCGTATGAGAGCTTAGTGGTGTGTAGTCAAGTGACCCCGAATTATTGTGTTGCGGTATTTTCCCCGTGGCGGGAGTACATTAGCCAAAAAAGTATGCTGTTTTTAATCTGTCTTGCATTGTGTGTGTTAGCGGGCTTATCAGCGGGCTTATTGGCAAGTTATTATATGGCGACCAAACGTTCAACATGGCGTAGGGTGCGTCGAGGTTTGTATCATCAGTCTTTTTATTGGACTTACCAACCCATCATAGATTTGCAAACTCAGCAGGTGATAGGGTGTGAAGTCTTAGCACGATTTAAAGACAAATTTGGCATGCTTACTCCCGATGAATTTATTCCCTTAATTCGTAAGCATCAACAAACTTGGGTATTTACCCAAGCAATGGTTATTACCATATTAGATGAATTGAGTGAGGCGTCTCAGTTGCCTGATGGCTTTAAAGTCTCGTTAAATATTTTCCCCTATGATGTTCAACAAGGTAAATTGTCAGAGTTGATACAGATGCCTGGATTGTTAGCGTCCCGATTTAGTATTTGTTTAGAGATCACCGAAGATGAGTATCTTGATTCAAATATTGCCCACGGCCACTTACAAAGTTTAGCCGATGCGGGGTTTACGTTATCAATCGATGACTTTGGTACGGGTTACTCGAATTTAGCTAACTTACAAAATTTAAGTTTTCATCAACTTAAAATTGACCGCACCTTTGTACAAGATATTGCGACTGCTGGATTAAAGGCTTCAATGATCCCCTATATTATGGAGTTAGTGAGCAAACTTGGTTACACCTGTGTTGCTGAGGGCATTGAAACTCAAGAGCAAGAAGCTATTTTAAAAATAGCAGGTGTGCAGTTTGGTCAAGGCTGGAAATACGGTAAACCAATGCCTATAAAGCAATTTAAACAGTTTATGAGTACCAAAGAAAAATCCTAATACACAACCACATTGAATCGGAACTTTGGTTAAGGTGTTTAATGTTTTAACCAGCGTTTAGGTGAACCCCTCCGTTACTCCCTCTTTTATAAGTATATTTCAGGTTTTTAGCAGCAGCCTAAATGTAGTTGTAAAGTATTACTTTTTATTTATTTGCTAAAACCAATATATTGATATTCGTTAATGTTATATAAAATATATTGTATACAATGATAATTAAATGTTACAAATTGCATCCTCAATAACCCGTTCTGGATTGAGATAATAAAAATTATCAAAGGTAAATTATGAAAATTAATACATTGATTCTGGCGCTACCGATACTTGGAGCAAGTACGATTGCACTTGCAAACACCACTAATGAGCGTCTATTTACGCCACAAACAGCGATTGTCGATCGTGCTCACCATCATGGTGTTGAGCACCATCATAATGACAAAGCGCCCATTGCTCAGTTACAAACACAACCGCAACAGTTAACTAATATGATGATGCGTAGTCAGGCAGCCACAGTGAGTTGTGACTTAACGGCACTTGCTACTGCCAGCACTAGCAGCATTATTACTGAGCTAAAAAGCCAAGGAACGAGTTGTGTTAATCAGCTTTTTAGTGCTTCTGCGTCAATTCAGGGGCAAGTATTTAGCTCTGATAATATGTATGCCGTAGCCAATCATGCTAAGTCGCTCTCACAGACTTACGCTGGCGGTGGGGATATTGAGTTAGAGGCGTTATTTTTATACTTACGTGCTGGCTTTTATGTTGAATTTTATAACGACAGTGTCAGTTTTAGTACATGGGTAACGCCCGCAGTTATTGATGCAATTGACGCGTTTGTTAATAATAGCCATTTTTATGATGATAACGATGGTCACGGCAAAACCCTTTCTGAAGTGATCATCACTATGGACAGTGCTGACCAACAACATCGTTACTTGAGTGTTGTTAAACAGTGGCTAACCCGTTTTAACGAAAGCTATGCTGCAAAATGGAATATGCGCAGCGCAGTAAATGGCATTTTTACTTTGCTTTATCGCGGGCAGTGGAATGATGCATTTGTTACAGCTGTTGGCACAGATACTGACTTAGTCGCTAAACTCAGTGCATTTACGCAAAAGCAATGGATGATTGGCTCTGATGCACAATACTTAATAGTTAATGCAGCCAGTGAACTTGCAAGGTTAAAACAGTATTCAAATACCGCCATTCAAACCTCTGTTGATAACGGCTTAAAGGCAATTTTTAGCACCTATAGCAGCTTTGGCTATGGCGACGCGGTATGGCTTGCAGCGGCAGATTCAGTAAGCTACTACGCTGATTGTAATGATTATGGCATATGTGGCTTTGTTGATGATTTAATTGCACAAGCCTTGTCGCAAAGTTATAGCTGTAGCAGTACCATTAAAATTCGCTCACAAAACATGACCGCCATTCAGCATGCCGCAGCGTGTGACGCAATGGGCGCTGAAGAGGGATTATTTCATACTAAGCTCGCTACTAACAACACGCCTGTTGCAGATGACAACAACAGCTTTTTACAAGTAAATATATTTGATAGCAGCGACGATTATGGTAAATACGCAGGCGCTATTTTTGGTATTAACACCAATAATGGCGGGATGTATTTAGAAGGCGATCCATCAGTTGTAGGTAATCAAGCAAACTTTATTGCCTATGAAGCAAGTTATGCCAACGCCGAGCACTATGTTTGGAACTTAGAGCACGAATATGTGCATTACTTGGATGGTCGCTTTGATTTATATGGTAATTTTAACTCACCCACAGAAGATATTGTGTGGTGGTCTGAAGGTGTTGCAGAATACGTTGCAAATTTAAATAACAACGATGCAGCAAAAGCGACCATTAGCGATGGCTCACGTTTTACACTCGCACAGATTTTTGCCACTACTTATGATGGCTTTGATCAAGATCGAATTTACCGTTGGGGTTACTTAGCGGTACGTTTTATGTTTGAACGCCATAACGATGAAGTAAATGCCATGCTTGCTCATACTCGCGTGGGTGATTGGAGTGCTTACAAAGCTAAAACAGTCCAATGGGCTAACAGTTACGAGAATGAATTTGTACAATGGTGTGATGATTTTGTTGCAGGCACTCCAACCAATAGTACGCCCACAGCACAAATAAATGGCCCTTATTCCGGTGTACAAAATAATGAAATTAGCTTTACTAGCAGCGGTAGTATAGATAGCGATGGTTCTATTGTAAGTTACCAATGGGATTTTGGTGATGGCAGTACATCTAATGAAGCAAACCCACTGCACACTTATACCAGTGCCGGAGAATACAGTGTTAGTCTAACGGTCGTTGATAACGAAGGTGCAAGTATATCTGTAACGACAACTGCGAGTATCGAGCAAAGTAGTAGTGGTGGAGATGATATACTTCAAAATGGTCAATCAATTAATGTGAGTGGCCAGCAGGACGAACTGCAGTACTTCACTTTTGAGGTGCCGCAAGGTGCAAGTGAGCTTACCTTTAATATTGCAGGCGGCACAGGTGATGCAGATTTATATGTTAGTTATGAAGCCACACCAAGTGAAGCTATTTACGATTGTCGCCCTTATCTTGGTGGCAATAATGAGCAATGTGTTATTGAACCAGCCCAACAAGGTACATACCAAATAATGCTGCGCGGTTACAATGCGTTTGATAATGTTCAGCTAACAGCGTCGTTTACCCAAGCAACCGCGAATGTACCCGATGTATGTGCTACACAAGGGAGTCGCAGTAGTGGCCGTTTAAATGATGGTGAAGTGATTTGTTTAGGAAACACGGATCCTATGTGGTTTAGTATTGCCGATGTGCAAAGCCAAAGTGGCATTGCAATCACTACCGCAAATGGCAGTGGTGATATTAGTTTAAGCTATGCGGCAAGTGGTTGGCCAAATGGGTCTAACGAAGTAGCGCATTCAACTAATAACGGTAACGCAGAGTGTATTTTTATCTCCGGTCAAAATGAATATTGGGGCTACTTAAAAGTGGCAGGGAATAGTAATGGTGCCAGTTTGGTGGTTGATTTTAACAGCCAAGGCTGTCGCGAATAACAGTCAAATAAAATGATCAAAAAGCCCATAACCATGGGCTTTTTTCGTATTATTGTTCGCGTTTATAAACAGCTAATGGGTGAGAAGTGCTTAACGAAACATGTACTTTATCGCCAGGGTTTACGACGACTTCATGGCTTACGCGGCTCGTAACCTGTGTTTTACAATCAAGCTCAACGGCGCATAAACGGCTGCCACCTTCAAAGCGGACCCATACTACAACCCCGTTATTGCCAGTTTCACCTTGAACTAAAACTACGTCATCGGGACGTAATAATACGTCTACATCACCGTGTTCGCAGTCTACACCGTGTGCCGGAACATTTCCGATATCTGTACGGGCTATACCTTGATTAAATTGACCTTGAATAAAGCTCGCTTCTCCTAAGAATCGCGCCACAAAACGATTGCTTGGCATGCTAAAGCAGTGCTCGGGAGTATCGAGTTGTTGAATTTTACCAGCTTGTAAAATCCCCACACGGTCACCGATAGATAAGGCTTCTTCTTGATCATGGGTAACCCAAATAGCAGGCACGCCAGCTTTTTTAAGCGCATTGCGAATATCCCAGCGCAGCATGTCTTTTAATGCGGCATCAAGATTTGACAGTGGTTCATCAAGTAAAACAAAATCGGGCTGATGGGCAAGTGTGCGCGCAAGGGCAACTCGTTGCTTTTGACCGCCAGAAAGGGTTGAGGGTTTTTTATTACGGAACGCTTCAAGACCAAGTAGCGTGATCCAATGATCGGCTACAGTGGTGTCTTTTAACCTAAAGCAAATATTTTGCTCAACAGTTAAATGTGGAAATAACGCAAAATCTTGAAATACCATGCCCACACTGCGTTTTTCAGGTGGCACTGTAAGCTTTGGCGTTGCCCGCCATTTGCCTAAGTTTATTTCTCCTTCAGTGATTGGGATTAGTCCAGCAAGTGCTTGCAAAATGGTACTTTTACCACAGCCTGTAGGGCCTACTAGCATGAGGATTTCACTTTTTTCGAGTGATAAATTTAGCTCGCTTACTACGCGGTTGGTGCCATAATCTATAGACAACTGGCTTACAGATAGCATGTGTATTTCAATCCTCAGTGTTCGAGTTGGTTACGTTTTTCGCCAGACATCATAATAGCTAACCCACAAGCAGAAATCACTACTAACAATAGGCCAGGGATAGCTGCACGACCAAAGTAGCCTGCTTCATAAACACGCCATAAATAAGTTGATAGCGTTTCAAACCCAGTTGGGCCAAGCAATAGTGTGGCTTCTAATTCGCGCATTGATTCTAAAAATACCAATGCAGCGCCGGCAATAATACCGCGCATAGTCAATGGCAAGGTGATACGCGTAAATGCCTCTCGTGGACTGGCTCCAAGAACCCGTGCTGATTTAACTAAACTAGGATCGAGGTGTTCGGTACTGGTGCGCACCGAGCCGACAGCCAGCGGCAGAAAACGTAGCATATAGGCAATAATAAGTAGCCCCAGTGTTTGATATAAAAACGGTAGTTGCAGACCGCCATACACCAATGCGGTACCCATGACGATACCAGGAATACCAAAACCAAAATAAGTTACACGCTCCATAACTCGGCCTGTTTTACCGCTAAGCGCCGCATGAGCAACAGGTATTGCGACAATAACAGCCACCACAGCTGCGATAGCGGAGGCATAAGCAGAGTTCCATGCAATACTAAAATCAAATGCGCTAAAACCATCGCGGGCAAGCCATAGCGAAAAAATAGCTAAAGGTAAGCCGATGGCTAACAGCAGTACAGGCGCAAAAGTGGCGAACATAGCGCCGAGTTGCCATTTAGTTGGGAATAAAGTTAATGCTTTGCCATGGCGCTCGCTGGCCGTTTTGATTTGCGATTCAATCAACAGTAAAAAACCAACGATCACTAATAATTGCAGTGACAGCATAGCTGCTCGACTCAGTTCAAAGGCATTATATTCAACATAGATGACTCGCGTAAATGTATCGAGGCGCATCATGGCAGGAGTACCAAAGTCAGACAAAGTATAAAGTGCTACAAGTAACGAGCCTGCTGCGATCCCATTTACCACACGCGGTAAGATAACTTTAAATACACTTTCGGTCATCGACATACCCAAAGTACGGGCTGCATTAACCATACTTGCATCTAAACTAAGCAAAGATGAGCGGGTCGTCATCATTACAAACGGGAAGGTATACAGTGTCATTACAATGGCTGCGCCAGTTAATCCATCCATTGCGGGCAGTTCAATGCCAAGTAAGTTATGCAGCTCTCCACCAGAGCCAAAAGCCGCGTATAAAGTAAACGCCCCAATATAACTGGGAATTGCTAAAGGAGCGGCAAAAAATACCAGCCAGAATTTTTTAAAGGGTAATTGCACGTAGGCGCTAATAAAAGCTAAAGGCACGCCAATTAAAATTGAACCAATGACGGTGAGCACCATGAGGGAGAGGGTGTTGCCAAGAATTTTTAGATTATGGCTATCAAAAAAAGAGCTGGCGTCAGTTGCCAGCGTTATTAAAATAAAAATAGGGGTCAAGGTAATGAGCGCTGCAAGCAGCGCCATTGGGTAAGAAGCAGGTAATCGCATTACAATACGCCGCTATTACGCATCAAGTCTATAGTTGGCCGTAAATCAGCTAACTGAGTAAGGTCAATTTTAGGAGGCGAAACACTTGCTAAAGAAGGCAGTCCTTTTGGTTGGTCTACGCCATTAACGAGCGGAATTTCATAGGCTTCACGGGCTAAGTAACCTTGCACTTCAGTACTTAACAGGTATCGCATAAAGTTGGTTGCCAGCGGATCTTCGCTTAACGCTAAAATCCCCGAAGCATTGACTAAACAACCTGCATCTTGTTCAGTAAATGCAAGATCAAGCTTAGCGTCCGGTTTCCCTGATTTTAATCGCAATGTGTAGTAGTGGTTTGCAAAACCAATATCAACTTCACCGCGTTCAACTGCCATTACTACACCTAGTTCACCGGCGTAGGTTTTAGCGCGTTTTTTGACTTTCTTCAGCCATTTGGCTGTTTTATCGTCACCTTCAAGGATACGCATGGCCGTTACAAATGATTGAAAGGATGCATAAGCCGGTGCCCAACCAATACTTAAATCACTGTCAGCAATCTCCATGATGCTGTTAGGAATTTGCTCTTTAGTTAAACGAGCGGTGTTGTATGGAAGTGTCCTAATACGCCCAGTTACTGGCGCCCAGTCTTTGTAGCGAAATTGCGGCTGTAACTGTGCTGATAGATCGCTAGGCAGTGCTTGAGCTAAACCGGCATCTGACACTAAACCAATAGCGCCCGAATCCACAGCCCAAAATAAATCAGCTCTACGCACACCTGCTTTTGCTTCTGCAACAATGGTATTTGCTAAAGCAGCAGTAGGCCCGCGGCGAATGTTTAATTTAAAATCAGGATTTTTATTCTCAATTGCTTGCAGCACATTTTCGTACAAACCACCTTCACCACGGCCTAAGTATAAAGTCAGTTGACCTTTTAGCTTTGGTAAGTCATCAACAGATACAGGGTTTGCTATGCTGGCAGCTAGTGCGTGAGAAAGAGGCAATGGTAAAGAACCAATGGCCCCTAACGCAGCTAGGCCTTGTATAAAGGTCCTACGCTTCACTTAAAATACATCCTTACGCGCTTTTTCGGCTTCTTCAAGTAATACCTTAGCGCGGTCTAATTTTGTTTGCATATCAACGATCACGTCGCGAACTTGGTCAACGCTTTTGTTGTCCGCGATTGCTTTAGGCAAGGTTACGTTAAAATCTTTTTCTAGTACTTCAACTAGTTTCGCATCTTTTGCGATTAGTGTACCTTCAACACCTTCAAATAAGTGAAGGTATGTATCGTGAACAATGCTCGTTGCTTCATCACTTAAACGCTCAGCATATTTTGCAACTACACGATCAAGTTTATGTTTGATTTCATCAATGGTGGCACTTTGTGTCATGCCTTCGGTTGCCGTTGTGGTGATGTTATCTAGCAAGCCTTTTTGTTGAAATTGTGCTGCAAGTTTAACAGCACCTAGGCCTTGCCACAATGCAGAATCCATCGCTGCTTGTTGTTTACGAGCTTCACTTGCTGGCTTGTTGTCATCAATAGCCATTTTTACGCCATAAATACCTTGCCAAATCGATGCGTAAACTGGCACATAGTTAGTTTCAATAGCACTGTGAAACTTTACTGATTCCCAGTATTCAATTAAATCATCGCTATTTACTGCTTTTGCGCCTTTGCTTTCGTAAGCGCTTACCATGGTGTCGACTTTACCGATCATCCATTCAACTTCTTCAGAGTAATCTTTAATATTCGCTTGTAGGTGATTAACATGCTCGCCAATTGGGCCATTAGCAAGGACTGGTTGTGCAACAAATGTTGACACTAAAAGAAGGCTTACACCTAACGTTGTTGCTGATTTAAATAATGAATTCATACAGAGGGTCCGAAATGGTAATTGTAAATGATAGCCATTATCATATCCGTAATTATGACCAAAATCAATATACCTAAATTTACACTTTAAATCCTAATTTTTCTATATTTTTAAATAACTTAATGTAATTGGGTACATGATCTGGCAGGGGAAATTCGGCTAGCTGATGGTATATTGAACAAAAGTAACAAAATAATACATTTGTTGTTATGACACGGGTTAATGAAGCAGCAGTGCTTGAAACGTTTAATACCCTAAAACGCTTCAAGCACTTTAGTTAAGTATTACGGTGTTAAGTTGATATGTTTCACTAATTTGATTTCTTCACCATCAACATCTAAAAGGGCGGTAATCGTTACTAAATCCAAAGTGTCACTTTGTGCTAATTCAAAGCGGTAGTTTTTATGTTCATAAGGGGCGATTTTAACGGTTTGTTGCTGTGAGTTTACCGCAGTTGCTTGTGTAAAAGAGCTGGCTGATAAAATTAAGTTGCCAGACGTTTTACCTGAATAAGGACCTGATAATGTAGCGTTGAATAACCAACTTCCTGTATCGCTTTGTGTGTGTGTAATGTTGAGTGTTACACCATTAAAAGGCACTGTCGATTGCTGTAAAGTTGCACGATAGTGAAGTGATTGCCATTGTAGGTGCTGCTCAATTACAATCGCATCTGCGTCTTTGGGGTAGGTTAAGTCGAGATTATGAATACCAGCGGGTAACTCTTGGTCAATCTGTTGTGTACTGATGATCTCTGCATCATTATTAGTAAAACTTACCTGTGCTGATATGCTTAGCGCTGAATCGCTTGGGTTAACCACCCTTAAAAATGCCTGTTGCTTATTAAAGTAAATATGTGTATTCACTCCTGACAACGTTTTGAATCCATTATTACTTAAGCGCTTCTTATAGTTTTCCATAATGAAATTCAACTCGGTTTCAACACGGCTATGGTGATCACGCGACGGTATTTTTGCTAGTAGATCGCTAAGCTCAGTGTCACAGTTTACTAGTTGAGATCTATGTTGCTGACAGGTTTGAAAGGCTCGGCTAAGTAGGCTGTCGTTTTCAAACAACCAAGGGTTAGTTAATTGCGTTGCGTTAGAAGGTGACAGCTCTATTGAATTTTCTACAAAAAGGTAGGGGGTGATTGCATGGTTGTTATTTTTACTTAATAAGCTGATATTTTTAGCATCTAAGTTTGCAGCTAAACTGGTGGGTAAAGGCACTAAAAACGACTGCTCAACTATTTTGCTATTTTCAGCTTTCACACTAACCTTGAGCCTTGATTGCTCTATAGCAATATTTAGCCCAAGCACACCGCTTTTCGCTATTGCGTGTTTAATTTGCGGTGCTAAAGCTATTTGCAATGTTGCAAATTCATCGATATTACTGGCCGTGATCAAGATATGTTCACCATCAATAACGTTGAGAGCAAGGAATTGATCTTCATTTGCATGCTCTTCACCTATAAATGTTGTCCGGTATTGTTGGTTATGCTTGCTGCGCTCTTTTTGAAGCGCTATGCCAATTTCACCTCTGTGAATATGTGATGGCTCAAACTCAATTAATGCTGCAACATGGTTTTGATCTGTAACATTAATCAGTGGATGTTGGGCCGGTGCTGGGAAATCCATGATAGGGTGAGTGGCCGTGTTGGCTGGGTTTATATCTAATCGTGCACGTTCACTGCTATCGGTGTTGCGAAGCCAATATGCGTTGCCATTTTGCTCCCACGGGCCTGATACAATATGAAAACTGGGTTTTATATTTTGCACAAACTCTGCAAAGCCTTGCTCTACTGCTTGCCAATCTTTAAAGGTTTTTTTAAGTAATGAATTAGCGGTGGATAGAGTAGCTTCGCTGTGAGGGTTTGCAAGTCTAAGCTGTTCAATGAATGAAGCAAAGTAAAGAGCACGCTCTGGTGAACTTAAAAGGTAATGAATTATAAAGAAATTAAGTCCGCGTTTGAGTGCGGGATCATCGTTTATTTGCTCAATAGTGGGTTTATTAGCACTGTAATATTGCTTTAAACCTGTTTCAATATAATTCATAGGGGCACGATCGAACACCATTACAGTGAGTTGTTTTTGTTTTGGATCGTAAACATGGTGAGCCACAGAATCGGCTAAGCCTTCTGTGATCCAATTAGGCGCCCAGGTTGAGTGGCCATTTAAAGCCATATGAAAAGCATGCATGGTTTCGTGAATGACAATATAACGTTGGTGGTGCTCACGATGGCTTGGGAAGTTATATCCCGCGCGGTTATAAAACATGGTTTCGCCGCCCGCGGTTTTATGAACGCCCCGTAAAAAACCATCATCAAGCATGGCTTCACGCACCCTTGCACGGCTACTGCCGTAAACCACGGCTATTCGTTGGCGTTCAATATTAGGTGGCTCCATACCGAATAGCGCAACATAGTGTGGATAAGCCATTTCTAAAAGCTCTAAATACAGCGTTACTTTTTCTTTTGGTAGATCGCTCTTCAGTGCAAAGTGTTTACTTACCCACCAATCATAGCCTCGGCTATTAGCAATTTTGCCATCGCTGTAGGTGTAGGGAATGGTCTTACCTAAGAACTGAATATCTATGTTTTGTAATGTGCTGGTATAGCCTTGTACGGTTATATCGGCCTTAAGGGAGGTTGCTTGTTTTGCAAGCGTTGACGCAGGTGCGGCATTACTGGCTGGGCTAACCTCTTTGTGTGGTTGGCAAGCTATGAGCAGTAATGTAATGAGTGTGAGAGATAAGTTTTTCATTGTGACGGTTGTTTTATTTGTATATTGTATGCAATATAAAATACTGCCTTTGATAATAAAAGTAAACTATGAATAATAATCAACAATTAAAATCAACAGCACAGCCATGCGCTAAAAGTGAGCAAAGCCAAGGTTGGCGAGGGTTTGGTTTAGCTTTTTATATTGCAAACACCATGGAAATTTTTGAGCGCTTAGCTTGGTATGGCTTTTTTGCGGTTTCATCTGTCTATATGACTACCCCAGTTGAACAAGGTGGGGTGGGCTTTAATGATGCACAGCGTGGTGCTGTGCAAGGTATTATTCCTTTCTTTTTATATTTATTACCGGTGTTAACAGGCGCGCTGGCTGATCGGTATGGTTATAAAAGGCTGTTTATAATTTCCTTTATAATTATGGCGCCAGGTTACTACTTTTTAGGCCAAGTAACGGACTTTAATTCGTTCTTTATGATTTTAATGTTGGTGGCATTTGGTGCGGCGTGTTTTAAACCTGTGGTGGTTGGTACTATAAGTCGCAGCACGAATGATACTAACCGTGGCCTAGGGTTTGGTATTTTTTACACTATGGTTAATTTGGGCGGCTTTATTGGCCCATTAGTCGCCGGTTATATGCGTGCGATCAGCTGGGATGCGGTATTTGTAATGTCGGCCGTGTGGATCTTGCTTAACTTTATTCCGCTGCTATTTTATTGCGAAGCAACCCCATCTTCGCAAGCAAATACCAGCCTTAAGCAGGTATTTCAACAAGCTCAACAAGTATTAGGCAACAGCCGCTTTGCATTGTTGTTATTTACTTGTGTGATTATTCTAATGACCGCAGGCGTGAGTTGGCTCAGTTATACGCAAGCTTTTGTATTAATTGCTCTATGGTTAGGGACAAACTGGTTGTGGGATAAAAGTGTCAGTACTAAGCAAAGCCATAAATGGCACTTACAGCCGGTGCGGGTAAGTAACCGTAATTTTGCCTTGTACTTAGCTATATTGACAGGGTTTTGGACTGTGTATAACCAGTTGTTTTATACTCTACCGCTATTTATTCGGGATTATACAAACACTCAAGACTTAGTTGTTTTACTCAGTTACTTTGGTCAATCAACAGTGGATTTTTTTGCGTTTGTTGATAGTGGAGCATTGAGTGAAAAAATTCAGCTTTTATCAGTCAATTACGCATCTTCATCACCTTTAACGAGCACTGAGCTTGAAGCAATACGCCTTGAATTAGTGCATTTAAAAGTAAACGTGCCAGTGAGCGAAATAGCGCTTTTTATTGAGCAAATAGCGACTAGCGACTTTACCCTGCAACAAAGTAAACAACTTGCCCAGCAATGGCTGGTTTACCGACAAGTTAATCCCGAGTACCTGATTAATTTAGACTTTGCGGCCATAGTATTATTACAAATAATCGTTAGTGTAAAATGCCAAAGATTTAAGGTGATATCGGTTTTGATCAGTGGTTTGATTGTGACTGCGGGTGCCTTTTTAGTGTTATTGCTAATGAGCGCGGGTTTATTAATGACGCAACTGGGCGGGGCGGTCATGATCACGGTTATTTTATTGATTGCCTTGGGTGAAATGCTCACCTCGCCAAAAAGCCAAGAATATGTTGCCAGTATTGCCCCTAAAGATAGCGCTGCAATGTTTATGGGTTATTATTTTGTATCTATGGCGCTGGGTTTTTTATTTGCTGGTTTTTTATCAGGTTGGAGCTATGGTTACTTAGTGAAAGAGCTGCAACGTCCGGCACTCATGTGGCTATTATTTGCAGTGATCGCGCTTTTCACTGGCTTTGGTTTTTACCTTCTAGCGCGAAATAATAAGGATACCCACAGTGAAACTTAAACAGCGACTTATTTTAATAGCTGCCATGCTGATGTTGAGCTTACAAGCCACAGCAAATGACCCAGTGAGCGGTGAAAATAGTCATTATAAAAATTTAATTGATCGCACGGGAAGTCCATATTACATGCAAGACTTTGAGCAAGGCGATCATCAACGCTTTAGTCCATTATTTGACTTAGGTGCATGGCATGGGCATTTACTGCCAAGCAGTGAAAATGCAGGCGCTTTTACAGGACCTGCCATAATCACCGAAGAATACCTCAATTTCGTAGCCCCATATTTTGAAAAACTCACTGTTTATAAAGGTGGTGAAATTAATGATGCTAATAAAGCTAAGCTCACAATGCAGGCGTACAGTCTGCCTGGAGCTTTAGTACAAGAGCTTAGAGGTGACGGGGTGGAAATCAACTTGACCTTGCGTTTTGTTACAAATCGTACGTCTTTGGTGAAAACCCAAATTATCACATCTAAGCCACTTATTCTGCAGTTCGAAGGGCAGCTTGTTAGTCATTTGAGTGCTAAAGATGGCAAGTCAAATGATGCGCGTTCACCGTTTGCGGTATATCCACAATTACAGCCAAAGTGGCAAGCAACAAAAAATAGTATAACGTTGAGCTTTGGTAAAGTACGTGCTTTTGGGCAGATACTCACCTCGGGTAGCTCACAGCTACAATTACATAAAACATTGCCAGTTAACACCACTTACGACAACCTGAGCTATATCAGCCACACTAATATTGCTGGTAATCATACTTTTTATACTACGTACTCATACCTACTTGATAGTCAAGAGCAAGCGAGCGAACAGGCCAAGATTGCTGATATTTTAAAGCAACCAGAGAACTACCTATCACGCAGTAAAAAACGTTGGCAACATTATATCAAACAAGCAACTCTACCTATTGTAAATAATGATCACATTCATCAACGCTTGGCGGTAAAAAGTATTGAAACCTTGATTGGTAATTGGCGTTCTAAAGCCGGTGCTGTGGGCTTTGATACCGTAAGCCCTGCCGTGACAGGTCGCTGGTTTTCCGGTAATCAAACTTGGCCGTGGGATAGTTATAAGCACGCTTTTGCCCTGGCGACTTTTCACCCAGCACTTGCAAAGCAAAATCTCAATGCGGTATTTGAGCACCAAATAACAGCAAATGATGCTGTAAGACCGTGGGATGTAGGGTTTATTCCTGATTTAGTGGCTTATAATTTAAGCCCTGAACGGGGTGGCGATGGGACTAACTGGAACGAACGTAATACTAAACCCAGTTTAGCCGCTTGGGCTGTGTGGCAAGTTTATGAGTACACAAATGACAAGCAATGGCTTGCGGAAATATTCCCAAAGTTGGTCAGCTATAGAAACTGGTGGCTAACTAATCGAGATCACAATGGCAATGGCGTGCCAGAGTATGGCGCAACAGTTGATAAGGCTCATACAACGGATGACGGTAAATTACGCTTTGAGGTGCAAACAGCAACGGGTTGGGCTGCGCAAAGTGGTCTTGAAAATTATAAGGATCAGCTTATTGCCCATCCACAAAAACAGATAAAGACCCCTGCGCAAACGGCGGCATCGTGGGAGTCGGGCCGAGATGATGCAGCGGTGTTTGGTTTTATCAGCAGTGAACAACTCGACAGGTATATAAAAAATGGCGGAAAAGCCACTGATTGGCACGTAGGTTTTGCCGAAAATTTTGATAAATCTGGGCGTTTGATTGGCTACTCATTACTGCAAGAATCAGTCGATCAGGCATCCTATATGGCAGCGGATAATCGCTATTTAAGTAAAATGGCTAAAGAACTGAATTATCCGCGCCAAGCGAGTTATTTTTTAAAACAAGCGACCAAACTAAGAGCCTATATAAATCGATGTATGTTCGATAAAACAACGGGTTATTATTACGACATTGAAATAGCACCACAACCGTTAGCAAATGGCTGTGCGGGCAAGCCGTTAGTTAAGCGCGGTAAAGGCCCTGAAGGCTGGTCGCCGCTATTTAATCAAGTAGCAAGTGTTGAACAAGCGCAGCAAGTGGTTGATGTAATGCTTGATGAAAAAGAGTTCAATACCTACGTACCACTTGGCAGCGCGGCTTTGAGCAACCCTGCTTTTGGTGCAGATATCTATTGGCGAGGTCGAGTATGGCTTGATCAGCTGTATTTTGGTTTAGTGGGCATGAGCCATTACGGTTACTGTGAAAAAGCGCAGCAACTCAGTGAGCAACTACTTACTCATGCTGATGGCTTATTGGCAAGTGCCTCTATTCGCGAAAATTACAATCCTTTGACGGGCGAACAACAAGGTGCGCCTAATTTCTCGTGGAGTGCAGCACATTTATTGTTGATAATGCAAAAACAAGGGCGTTGGTGTGAATAGAGCTACATAAATATTGATATAAACATTCAATTAAAGGCTAAGTATGGGGGAATTAAATGCTCAACAGCTTATACAAAACAATAAAATAATACTCTTTGACGGGCAGTGTAAGCTTTGTAATGCATGGTGTAACTTTATTATTAAACACGATAAAAAGCTGTGTTTTAAATTATGCAGTGTGCAGTCTTTAAAAGGCCAAGCAATCCTCACGCACTTTTGCTACCCAACGGATAGTTTTAAAACCATGATCTATGTTGAAAACAGTCAATGCATCACACAAAGTGATGGGGTGCTCAACGTAGTATCACAACTAGGTGGGCCGTGGCGCAGTGTTAAAATCTTGCGAATAATACCTAAAAATATACGCGATTGGTCATATGATCGTATTGCATTTAATCGTTATCGATTATTTGGTCAATATAATTATTGCGTGCTGCCAAGTGATGAGTATGATCAGCATTATTTGTGATAAATATTAAAGGCATCGTGCTTTGGGTTCTTTAGTGAAATTATGTGTGCTGTATTCACTGTTACTCAGCCTAGGTGCGTTTGCCAAAAATGAGGTAAGTGATGATACGCCGATGATGGTTGATATGCGCGATAAACTTAATTTGCGCATGCAAAATACGGCACAGTGGTTAGATGATCTGTTAAGTGATGACAGTACTCAAAGCCCCGCTCATGCTAAGGGTTATTTGCATCTAGGTTGGGCACCAAGAAGTGCAGACTTAGCCGATACCGAAGCCCGGTTTAAAGTGTCTTTAAGCTTACCTAACTGGGAAAACCGCATAAACCTCATAATTGATAACGACGCTGATGAATTTAGTCGCCTCCCATTTGAAACCAATTCAGCTTTAGAGCAAGACGATGAAACGATAAATGCTGCGTTGCAGTTTATCATTGAGCGTACCGCAAACCTAGAATTTGAAAACCGTATCGGTGTATCGCGTAGTCAATTATATGGCCGCAGTGCTGTTAGTTGGAAAAAAGAATTTAATAACACCGAGTATGTTGCTTCCGCTGGTGGTGAGTATTATTTTTCAGATGGCTTTGGTTATTTTGTAAAGCTCGCTAGTGACACCAAAATAAATGAATTTTATTCGCTAAATATTTCAGCTAATTACCGTGAAATTGCCGATGAAATTGATAGTGAATTACGCTCGGGCGTGTATTTAAGTTATATACCCGACCCGCAAAGAGCGATGGTATTTGGTGTCAATGTACAAAATAGTTTTGACGATTTAACCCGTTATACGCTCTCGTATCGGTATCGACAACAAGCTCAGTATAGTTGGTTATTTTTTGAGGCAGAGCCCTTTTTAGAGTACCGAGAAGAGCTGAATTACCGTGATGAAATAGGCATAGCCATTCGTTTGATTGGCTATTATGGTCAGTGATAATCAACATTGCATATTTGTTGTGGTAAAATCACAGCAGTTTAATTTAGTAGAGATAGATCATGGCCAGCACCGCACACGCATTACACATTTTAGTTAAGCATAAAGAGCTTGCTGAAGACATAATCCAGCAGTTAAAAAAAGGCGCTAAGTTCCATGTGCTCGCTAAAAAACATTCCTCTTGCCCATCGGGTAAAAAAGGCGGTGATTTAGGCGAATTTAAACGCGGCCAAATGGTGCCACAGTTTGATAAAGTAGCCTTTGGCGCAGAAATATTAGAACCACATTTAGTTAAAACCAAGTTTGGTTGGCATGTAGTTAAAGTGCTTTATAGAACTTAAAGTGAATGAGAGTAAATAAGAAGAAAAAATGCTACGGGTTTCGAGCGACGAGCTTCGAATACCCCTAGCACCTAATCACTTCCTAGAGCCTAACCCTATTTTACAATTACTTCTCTAAAGCGCAGCGTTTTTTAACCACCAACGGCACTTGGTTGTACATCTAAGCCATAACCAAACATCACCGCAAGCACTAAAACAATGGAAGCTGCGACCATCAGCTTGATCAACAGTGGTAAACAGAAGCGGAACCAGTGACCATAAGGCACACCCGCCATGCCTAAAATCCCCATTAATACCGCATTCGTTGGGATAATCATATTTGAAAAGCCATCACCAAATTGATAGGCAAGCACAGCAACTTGGCGTGGTACGCCGACTAAATCGCCCAGTGGTGCCATAAGTGGCATAGTGACATACGCTTGCCCAGAACCTGACGGAATAAAGGTATTAAGCACAGTTTGAATCACTAACATACCAATGGCTGATATTTCAGCGCTCACATAGGATAATGGCAGCGACATACCATGTACTAAACTATGCAATATTTGCCCGTCTTCTAAAATTAATGCAATACCGCGGGCAACACCAATTAAAATAGCCGTGGTGACTAAATCTGACACACCCTCAATAAAGCGGTTTGCAGTTTCATCTGCCGATAAACGACCAAGCACTGCAACCACAGCGCCCCACGCAATAAATACGCCGCCTAACTCGTATAAGTACCAACCTTTAGTGGCAATGCCCCATACCGCGATGGCAAGCGTAATGATAAAACTGCCTAAAATCAGTTTGTGACGCAGTGCAAGTTCAGGGTAGGTTGGTGTGGCTTTATCATTAAGTGGGCAGGGAACATCCAACATCATCGACTTGCTCGGATCATCGGCAACACGCTTGGTGTATTGCCATACATGATGAAAACCAATCAGCACAAAGGGCACAAAAATCGCTAAACGTAACCACAAGCCAGAGTAAACAGGAATTTCCGCAATCTGCTGGGCAATTAACACTGTGAATGGGTTAAACGCAGACACCCCATAACCAATCCCGTAACCGGCTACAATCATCCCTACCGCAGTCATTGCATCAAGGCGCATAGCTTTACATAAAGCCACAAGAATGAGTACAAACGGAATGTATTCACCCGCTGTACCAATACTGCTTGATGCCAAGGCAAAACAAAAAACCACCATAAATATAAGTCTTTGCGGCTTTTTACCATGACGCTCAAGTAAACGGCCAATCAACGCATCAACCGTGCCGGTAGCACGAGCAATGGCCAGTACACCGCCAACAATTAAGACAAAAAAGATCACATCTTGTGCCGCTGCAAATGCCCGCGGTATTGCCGTTAATAAATCCCAAGGGGTTAAATAATGACGCTCTGCAACCGTTTGATAGGTGCCAGCAAGGACCATTTCCCGACCAGACTCGGTGAGTGTTGTGTCAAAAAAACCTTGTGGTACTAACCAGGTAGCAACTAACGCAGTGACCATCATACCTAGCAGTAAAATCAAAGTATGCGGTACTTTGAAAGAATTACTCATACGTTCTCCATTTTTATAATTGGCGCAGCAGATATGCCTCGCTGTTTTTTGTTAAGGATAACACGAGTTATAAAATCACAATAAAAATAGCAACGTCAGTCTGTAAAGGAATGTAACGGGGGGCACTAAGTTGAAGAAGAAAGTTAGTTAAAAAGCGACGCAACAGGTAAATTGCGTCGCTTGTCATTTTATTACGCTTCTTGCTCGGCAATTTGTTTAAATGCTTGCACAAATGCGTCGCTTGGTTGGCCGCCAGTGAGGGCGTATTGATCGTTAATGATAAAGGTTGGCACTGAGGAAATGCCCATTTGCTGTAGCGCATTTTGCTCGCTGCGTACTTCTTGGAAATACTCGCCTGAGTCTAAAATTTCTTTTGCGCGGGCTCTATCAAGACCAACACTTTGTACTACATCAAGTAGGTTGTCTTGCTCATTCAGGAAAATTAAATCGGTAAAGTGGGCTTTAAATAAAGCGAGTTTTAGCTCGGTTTGTTTGCCTTCAGTGGCAGCCCAAGTGAGTAAGCGATGTAAGTCAAAGCTATTGATCATGATGCGTTTACCGTCAAAATTAAAGGTAAAGCCTGCTTTTTCACCCATCTCTAAAATACGTTTGCGGTTTTCATCACCTTGCTCTTCGCTCAGGCCGTATTTTTGTTGTAAATGCTCATTTAAATCTTGTCCTTCAATTGGCATATCAGGGTTTAACTCAAATGGCTTCCAGCTGATCTCAGCTGAAAATTCGTCACTTAATTGCGCTAATGCGGTTTCAAGGTTTTTATAACCAATAATGCACCACGGACACATTACGTCTGAAACGATGTCGATTTTTAGCTTTTTCATGAGTGAGCCTATTTTTTACAGTGTGTACGGGTCTATATGCAGGCGCGAAGGGGTTAATTCAAGAGCGGAAGTTTTCAATGTACAGAAATAAGTGCTTAAACTGCACGGTAAGCGTTTACCGTGCAGTCGTTATATTGGATTAACTTAGTCAGCTAAACCAAAAGGGTCTTCGATGCTATGGGCAGGCTCAGTAAACCATTTCGGCCCGTTATCAGTCATATAGAAATGATCTTCTAAGCGCACGCCAAATTCATCAGGTATAACTAGCATCGGCTCATTACTAAAACACATACCTGTTGCAAGTGGGGTTTTATTACCGCCCACTAAATACGGCCATTCGTGAATATCTAAACCAATACCGTGGCCTGTGCGGTGCGGGCAACCTGGCGTTTGATATTCAGGACCTAGATCTTGCGCGGCTAAGTAGCTGCGCGCGGCGGCATCAACTGCTTCACAAGGCGCACCAATTTTTGCGGCGTTGAAGGCGGCAATTTGTGCGGCTTTTTCATAATCCCAAAATTGGCGTTGGCGCTGTGTTGCTTCACCAAAAACGTACGTGCGGGTGATATCTGATAGGTAGTCATGCACTTTACAACCGGTATCAATCAATACCATATCGCCTTTTTTAAGGATTTGTGGGTCTTTTACGCCATGAGGAAATGACGTTGCCAGCCCAAATAATACGATACAAAAGTAATTACCTGGCGCGCCTACTTTTTGGTGCGCTTGTTTGATAAAAGCTTCCACTTCAGTCGTACTAATACCTTCATAAAGCATACTGGCCGTAGCTTTATGCACGGCTAAGGTCATATCCATTGCGCGTTGCATTAGCGCCAGCTCATTCGCTGATTTATGCATACGACAATGTGCAGTGACAGGTTGCGCATTTATAAGCGTTAAGCCGGTTTGTGCTTTATTGATACCATCAAAAATAAAGAATTGCGCGCTTTCATCAATGCCCACTGTGCCATTAGCCGCAATGCCCATCTCTGTGATTATTTTTACGAAGAGCTCATACGGGTTTTCATGCTCTTGCCAACCACGAATAGGACCATCAATGACCTTAAAACCGTTTAGAGAGCCAATTTCAAAATACGGGGCAATGTATTGTATGTCGCCTTTGGCGGGTAAAATAGCACCAACCATGCGTTCACTGGCGTACCAACGCATGCCAGTAAAATAGGTTAAATTAGTGCCTGCATTTAAGTAGATGGCATCAATACCATTGGCTTGCATGTAGGCTTGTGCTTTGGCAATACGCGCTAAATGCTCATCAGCCTGAATAGGGGTTAAGTCGTCAGTCATATTGGTTAAACTGGCGAGTGCTTGCTCTTTTGTTTGCGTACCAATTCCGAATGTTGTCATGGTGCTCTCCTTTATTTATATGCGGCTATTGTGCGTGTGGCTGTGCTTTACTGCAAGCGGGTTGCGTTGAAAAGCGACTCACACAATAAGGGTGTATATCTATTTGCGGCGGGCGATTTAAACACAGGGCGGTTATTAGCTCTGCGGTCACGGCGCCTTGGGTTAATCCTAAGTGCTGGTGGCCAAAAGCAAAGTACAGGTTATCGTGGTTTGGGGCGCAACCAATAACGGGCAACGAATCCGGTAGCGATGGTCTACAACCCATCCAGGTACTTTTTGCATGTAACGAAGCTGTTGATGTGTGAAGCAGCGCCCTAGCGTTTGGCAGTAATGCTAAGGCACGCTTGTTATTCATTTTTCGTTTTATTCCAGCAAATTCAACCGTGCCAGCCAAGCGTAAACCATGGCTCATTGGTGTCATAATAAAGCTGCGCTCGGCTGAGGCGACAGGGCGTGCAAGTCCATAATCACTTGCCAACATGCAGTGATAACCTCGCTCAGTATCAAGTGGTACTTTATAACCGAGTGGTTTTAGTAACGCTTTACTCCACGCACCTGCTGCGATAACAACTTTATCGGCCATGTTTGTTTGCGTTTGACTGATCAGTTCATAGCCTTGTTTAGTCTGATGTACAGCCGTTATTTTTTGTTGGCAGAACTGTCCACCTAAAGTACTGAACTGCTCAGCGAGGTGAAGGCAAAATAAGTGCGGATCGACACTGTGGGCAACGTCTTTAAACAATAACGCGTAGCGAATTGATTTCGATAAATTAGGCTCGAGTAACTGAACTTGCTCAGCATCAAGTAATTCAACATTTATACCCTGTGCAATATAGCTGTGTAATAAGCTTTTAATTTTGTTGAGTGAAGTGGTCTCAAAAGTGAGCAAACTGCCTTTTTTAGTTAGCAGATGCCCTAACTCATAGTCATTTAGCAGTCGTTCGTAAGCAGGAATAGCCTGTTGGTTTAATGCCTTAAGTGCTTGTGTGTTCGCATGATAGGTTTTTGTAGGCATGTTTTTAATAAACTGCCAAAACCATGGCAGGGCTTTGAATAAGTAACGCCAATCAATGTGCAGTGGCCCTAATGGGTTTAATAGCATGGCCGGTAGTTTTGTTAATAGTGATGGATGCGCAAGTGGAAAAACCTGTTCGGTAGCAAAGTGCCCCGCATTGCCTTTTGAGCAGCCTTGGGCTAAGCCATTTTCATCATATAAAGTGACCATAAAGCCAGCGCGTTGCAAGTTTGACGCACAGCAAATACCAATGATCCCCGCCCCAACTACCGCTACATGCTGTGTTTTTTGATGTTCCAAAATGTATACCCTCAATTATGCAATTTGCTGATTCGCCCGAAAGCATGCCGAGTTGTGATTAATTGCATTTGTTATTAATTGCCCAAAAGAGAAAGTTTATTAACGTTTAAAATTTAACTTTAGTTATTTGTTATCAATGTATTAGTCAAACATCTAGCCCTTAAAACACCCCCATACTCTGAATGAAGTAAGAAAATGTTAAAGTGGGATATTGATTATTGTATACAATATACCTATGATATCAAGCCTAAACATCAATCAGGTAATTAAAATGACAGTAACTTGGCAAAGAGTCCGTGCAGTAGTAATGACTCAGTTTAGTGCAGACGACGCCTTTGACTTTGCAACAACAGCAAACATGAGCAATGAACTGATCAACAAAGCTGTTCACGGCACGATCGCACAGGCTATAGCACGCCCTACAAACTTAACAAAATTTAAAGTGGGCTAAGTGATGCGTAAAGGAAGCTTTTTTTGTATTGACGGCCATACCTGTGGTAACCCAGTGAGGCTTATAACCAGTGGCCACCCGCAATTACGCGGACAGAGCATGAGTGAGAAACGCCAAGATTTTTTACAAAATCACGATTGGATACGCCAAGCACTGATGTTTGAACCTCGCGGTCACGACATGATGTCGGGCGGATTTTTATATCCACCTACCACAGAGGATGGCGATGCCGCTATCTTATTTGTTGAAACGTCAGGGTGCTTACCGATGTGCGGCCACGGCACAATGGGCATTGTTACCTTTGCTTTAGAGCATGGTTTATTACAGGCTAAAGTGCCAGGGACCTTGCTGTTAGACACACCCGCTGGGCGTGTTCAAATTAATTATGAAATGACCGATGGCAAAGTGCAGTGGGTAAAAATTTATAATGTTCCTGCCTATTTAGCACACCAGTCGATTGTTATTGAAGTGCCTGAATTGGGCGAGCTGACAGTAGATATCGCCTATGGCGGCAACTTCTACATTATTGTTGAACCGCAAGGTAATTATAAAGGCATTGAACATTTAACGGCTGGGCAAATTTTGCAATATAGCCCGCTAGTGCGTGATGCAATAAACGCACAAATAAAATGCATACACCCGCTTGATCCAACCGTTCAAGGTGCCAGCCATGTTTTATGGACTGGCACACCCAAAAATGCCAATTCAGATGCCGCAAACGCTGTTTTTTATGGCGACAAAGCCATTGATCGCTCGCCATGTGGAACAGGCACCAGCGCTCGCATGGCGCAGCTATTTGCCAAAGGGCAGTTGGCTCAAGGGCAAAATTTTATTCACGAAAGTTATATTGGCAGCCAGTTTATTGGTTGCATTGAACACGTAACAGAGATTGCAGGCATAACAGCCATTCTGCCAAGTATTCAAGGTTGGTCTAGGGTGACGGGCACAAGTGCTATCACCGTAGATGACGATGACCCATACGCATTTGGGTTTCAAGTAATTTAATGAGGAGCAAAGCATGACATTAACAGGACAAAGTTTAGTAGCAGGGCAATGGCTCGGTCATTCTGGAAATGGTGAATTTAACGCATTTTCCCCCGCCCGTAATGAACCACTCGCAACGCGCTTTTTTAATCTCAGCGCCACTGAGTTAGACAGTGCAATAGAAGCCGCACAATTGGCGTTTTATGAGTATCGTAAAACCAGTTTTGCACAACGAGCAGATTTTTTAGAATGTATTGCTGATCATATTTTAGCGCTTGGTGATGAGTTACTTGAGCAAACACAGCAAGAAACCAACTTACCGCTGGCACGTTTGCAAGGTGAGCGCATGCGCACCGTAAATCAGCTTAAAGCCTTTGCCAGTGCATTACGTGACAACCCTGAGTCGCCATTGGGTTTAAAAATAGTGGATGAGGCCGATGCCTGCAGAGCACCGTTACCAAAGCCACACACTGAACTTAACTATTTACCGCTGGGGCCGGTGGCTGTATTTGGTGCATCTAATTTCCCGTACGCCTTTTCAACACTGGGCGGCGATACCGCCGCAGCCCTTGCAGCAGGCTGCCCAGTAATTGTAAAAAACCACACCGCGCACCCAGGTACGGGTGAGTTGATGGCACGTGCGGCGCTTGCAGCCATTAAAGAATGTGCAATGCCGTTAGGCGTGTTTGCAATGGTACAAAGTAAAGCTTACGACACATCGCATCAATTAGTGGCTGCGCCGGCAATAAAAGCGGTGGGGTTTACAGGCTCATTTAATGTGGCCAGCAAGCTGCAAGCAACAATTGCCAAGCGTGAAGAGCCGATCCCATTTTATGGTGAGCTTGGCAGTATTAATCCACAAGTTATTTTACCCAATAAAGCCATTGAACATAGCAAAGAGATGGCACAATCACTTTGCCAGTCAATGCTGATGGGGAACGGGCAGTTTTGCACCAGCCCAGGGCTTTGGTTAGTACCAACCGGGTGTGACGAACTCGAAGCACATATAACAGCGTGTATTAATGATGCCCCATCAGACACTTTACTCACCCCTGGGATTGTTGAAACCTTTAAACACCAAATAGCAGAACGAACTCAGCTTGATCAGCTTAGCCTACTAGGTAAAGGCAAACTGGCGCATGAATTTCATGCTAATGCACATGTATTTGCTTGTAATGCTGATGATTATTTAGTAACCCCAGCTTTGCAAGAAGAAGTGTTTGGCCCCGCTGCCCTAGTAGTGCGCTACGACAGTGAACAGCAGCTCATGACATTGATAAACCAATTACAAGGGCAGTTAACCGCCAGTATTCATGGCACGGAAGCTGACTTAAACAACGCCGACAGCCTTATCGAAGCGCTGCAATATAAAGTTGGCCGTTTGATAAAGAATCAGCTGCCAACAGGTGTTGAAGTGTGCGGTTCAATGAACCACGGAGGGCCATTCCCAAGTTCAACCGATGTACGCAGCACCTCTGTGGGCACAAATGCAATGTTACGTTTTATGCGACCAATTTGTTATCAAGCATAACTAGTCTTAAGCGGGAAAGGCAAATTGCATATTCCCGCTTTCCTTATTTATAGAGAGGTTCAGGCAGATTCTCGCTTGGCATATAGGCGAACTTGGGTATAATGTATGCTAAATGCAATGTAAGAGGATCACCATGGCTATCGAACATAAAACCCGTACCCAACTAGTCGCAGAGGCAATTCGTGAAAAAATCTTAACAGGTGAGATCAAAGCCGGTGATCCGCTACGTCAAGCCGCACTCGCTGCTGAGCTTAATGTAAGCCGTATTCCTGTACGCGAGGCACTTCTTCAGCTAGAAGCAGAAGGGCTTGTAAACTTCGAAGCGCACAAAGGAGCTACGGCAACAGAGCTCTCAGCATCGCAAATTGATGAAATTTTTGATTTAAGAGCCTTACTCGAAGCCGAGCTGCTGAGCCATTCAATAGACGGTTTAACCGATCAAGACTTAATCGACGCTGAGCTTATTTTAACTGAGCTTGAAAGCGCCATGGATGCGGGTGATACCCACCTTGCCACAGGCGATTTAAACAGCCGTTTTCATGGCAAACTATACAGCCGCGCACAACGCCCGCAAACCCGTGAGCTGGTAGATATGTATAGTAAAAATTCAGAGCGCTACGTACGCATGCATATTTTACTTGCCGGTGGCTTAACCACTGCACCCGAAGAGCACCGTACATTGTTAAATCACTGTCGTGCAAAGGACACTAAAAAAGCCTGTGACTTTTTGAAAAAACATATCTTAGGCGCCAAAAACGACATTAAAAAGCTATTACTTAAAATAGAAGATGAAAAAAGGTAGTTTTAAATAAGTCCCTTAGTAGCACATTTTTTATAATGTGCTTTAGCGCGTTAAATTTATTGACAAAAATATACGGCCGTCCTTTTTACCTGTTTTATAACCTCGAGAATGGACTAATCACGCCATTGGCACCTTGTTGTAAAACATGTGTATATATTTGAGTTGTTCGCACATCGCTATGGCCTAATTGCGCTTGAACCGTTCGAATATCAGCACCACTTTGTAATAGATGCGTTGCAAATGAATGGCGTAAAGTATGCGGGGTAACGTGTTTATTAATCTGTGCATCACGAGCTGCTTTTTTTACCGCGCGCTGTAATTGTTTTTCATCTATATGATGCCTTCTTAACTGTTTACTTTGGGGATCAATACTGAGTTTATAAGATGGAAATAAATACTGCCAACCCAGCTGTTTGTTATGATTTGGATATTTTTTACGTAATAAATGTGGCATAAACACGCCGCAAAATAGCGGGTTATTTAGATCTAACTGTAAATAACTCTCTACTAATTGAATTTGTGTCCGTATTTGCGGTATGAGCTCAGTTGCAAGCGTTACAACACGGTTTTTTCCTCCTTTGCCATCCCAAATACGGACGCAGCTATAGTCAAAATCAATATCTTGCACACGCAAGCGCAATACTTCCATTAGCCGCATTCCACTACCATAAAGTAGTGCGCACGCTAAATAATGTTTTGCCATACAGTATTTAAATAGCATTGAAACTTCTGTTTGCGTCAGCACAACGGGTAATTTTCTTGGGCGTTCACTTTTTACAAAGTTTAATGATAATGAGAGGGGACTTAATTATTTCTTTATATAAGAAACTTAGCGCATTCAATGCCTGTGCTTGTGTGCCTTGCGCTACATTTTGCGAGTTTACTAGATGGTTTAAATACAATTCTACTTGAGTGTCTCCCATAGAGCTTGGGTGCTGCATATTATTAAAACGGATATAGGCAGCTATCCAAAACAGGTAAGCTTCAATAGTGCTCTTTGCATACCGCTTGCTATACATATGATCTTTAATCATGCTTAGAAAAAGAGATTTCATAAATAATTTTCAACTTTCCAAGTGGTACTGTATGTATAGACAGTAATTTGTGTTTTGTCCAATAACATTATTAAAAGTCGTTTTGGTGTATTTTAGCAGCGATAATTTTATAACATACGTAATTGTCTGTTTACATTGGAGTTGTTTAGTGGAATTATTAAGCCATGTAATATACGCCGTTTTGGGGTGTTATAAACCCCCAAAGTGACGTTCTATAAGCTGTTGAACAAAGCCGCTACGCGGAGCTAGCAACCTCTAGCATAATTGCCACACTTGTCATTGGGACTTCCCCT